>JASFGJ010000173.1:0-7921 GCA_050123815.1 Desulfobacteraceae bacterium | reverse complement strand
TGCAACGGTGATCATGATCACCGCTCACGGTTCGATCCAGACCGCCGTCGAGGCCATGAAGCGCGGCGCGGTGGAATATCTTTGCAAACCCTTCGATCCGGATGAGCTGTCGCTGCTCGTAGAGCGTGTGGCGGCAAACAAGGCCCTGCGCGAGGAGAATCAGGCCCTGCGCGAGCAGTTGCTGGAGCGACAGGAGACCTTTATGGATGGTTTTGTGGCCCAATCCAGCGCCATGCATGAGATCCTGTCGGTCATCGAAGATGTGGCCGCAACCCCTTCGCCTGTTTTGATTACCGGAGAGACCGGTGTGGGCAAGGATCTTGTGGCCCGTGCCATCCACATGCGCAGTGAACAATCCTACGGCCCGTTTGTGGCCCTCAATTGCGGTGCCCAATCCGAGACCCTGCTGGAAAGCGAGCTGTTTGGGCATGAGCGCGGCGCCTTTACCGGGGCCGTCAAAGCCCGGCGGGGTCGGCTGGAGATGGCCGACAACGGCACGCTCTTTCTGGATGAGATTGGCGAAATTTCCCCCAAGATGCAGATCAGCCTGTTACGCGTGCTGGAAGATAAAAAGTTCCGGCGTGTGGGCGGCAATCAACCCATTGAAACCCATTTCCGGTTGATCAGCGCCACCCACCGGGATTTGAGGCAATTGATCAAGGAAGAACAATTCCGCGAGGATTTTTTCTACCGCATCAATGTGTTCAGCATCGATATCCCCCCGCTGCGGGAGCGAATCGAGGATATTCCGGTACTGGCCGATTACTTTATCAGCAGTTATGCCGCCGAAACGGGAAAGCCGGTCGAAGGCATGACCCAGAAAGCCCTGGATATCCTGTGCGCCTATCCGTGGCCGGGCAATGTGCGAGAGCTTCGAAACGTCATCGAGCGGGTGGTCGTGATCGCCCGCGGCCGAATGATCGGTGCCCAGGAGTTGAGCTTTTTGCAGGAACGCGAGGACGACTGCCGGCTCGGCACCATGACCCTCAAGGAGATGGAGATCCGGCATATTCAGGCCACCCTGGAGGCGTGCGACGGCAATATCACCCGGGCGGCAAAGCAGCTGGGGATCGATCGTGTCACCCTTTCCAGAAAATTGAAACGCTATGCGCTTGACCATGTCTGATACCATCAGTGTCTGTGGATGGACCGGCAAACGCAGCGTTGAAGTTACTTGCGATAGACGATGTTTAGGATGTCATTGGAGAACCATTGGTCGATGCCGATTTAAAAGACAATGAGCAGGCGCTGCTGGATCTCATCCCCCTGGGGCATGTCGATCCGTTGGTACTGGACATCGTTGCGGCCAATATCCAGGCAGTTCTGGGGTTGGCCACGGAGGTGGTTATGCCGCAGCCGAACCCTGACTACGCCTATCTGCCTTCGCGTCGACAGTACGATGCCGTTAAGATCCTGAAAGCGCTTGCCGCCGAGTCCGATGGAGCCCCACTCAGGCTGGGCATCACGTCGTTCGATCTGTGCATTCCGATTCTGACCTATGTCTACGGTGAATCCCAACTGGGCGGCAAAGCCGCCGTGGTATCAATCCATCGCTTGAGCCATCGATACAGTCGTGAAAAAACCTACATTCGAATTGCCAAAATATGCGTGCATGAAGTGGGTCACATCTTTGGATTGGAGCATTGCTGGGATCCCGGCTGTCTGATGCGGTTCAGCAAGCAGCTGGAGCAGCTCGACCAACTGCCCCTGCATTTTTGCTCGGCCTGCGAATACGAGCTGGCGCGCCGGTTAACGCGGATGCTAAGTGAACAAGCGTAGAAATTTTTAGCATTGTAAAAGATCTTGCTCTATCTGTGGGAGCGGCGTCTCGCCGCGATTTCGGTGTTATGAGCTGGGGATATCGCGGCAGGACGCCGCTCCCGCTTTATTTCTTCGATGCAAGGCCCATCTTTAGATTGCGCAAGTCATTAAGAAAAATGCGGATACACAGGCTTGTTTGGTGCATCCGCATTGGTTTGGTTGTATTCGCCGATCCTCACGACCGTCCGGGATTGGCTTAGATCAGAAACTCATTTACCAGTCGATCCCAGCCGATGTTCGGGACCGCGCCGAAGATATCGTTGATGGCCTCACCACCGGTAGCGGCCAGCTGATAATCGGTCTCGTCACTCAGCAATGCAGCCAGCCGATTGGCTTCATCATCCATCCATGCCAGGCTTTCGGTGCCGAACAGAAGATTTTTCAGGCTTTTGCGCAGGTTTGCCGGCTGCAGAACCATCAGCCATCCATCCGCATACGGCGATTGATTGGCAAGCCGGGCCTGGGAGGTAATCTTCGAGTTCACGGCCAGCACCTTCCCATCGATGGGGCTGAGCGTATCGGCCTCGTGAGTGTCTCGGTACAAGGTCGCCTGGGGCCGATTCTGCTCCAGGTTGTCGCCAAGCCTGGGCAGCTTGATTTCATCCTGGGGGCCCAACATACGCATGGCAAAGTCGTCGACGCCCACGCGCACCCTGCCGCCATACTCTACCCGTGCCCAGGTGTGGCCGTGATGGTAGTAGTACTCCCTGGCGACATTGAACCCGGAAGCCGCATCGTAAGCCGGCGCATGCAGGCTGGTAATGGCCGTGGTATCTTCCAGCATCTGGTCGTAGGGGCACTTGACGCAGTCGTAGCTGTGTCCGCACAGTTTGTAAGTCACGCGGCCACTGAGCATATGACGGCATTTGCGTTGATTCATCAACATGCGCAGACGCACGGGTCTCGGATCGGGCCCGGCTCCCCTTTGCTGCTCGCGTGCCTGGAAATCGGCCTGGATTTTGCGATCAATGGAGCAACCGAGGCAGTCAAATGCATTGACGCACTTCATGGCTTTAACCACACCTGCGCGACTCCATACGCATTGGTCATTGGCCATGCCGAATACCGATGGCCGCCCTGATGTTTTTCTCAGTTTCTCAGCCATGATCGCCTCCTTTTGGTTGTTCTCTATGTTTAAATAGGTTTTGCCTTTTTTGCATGTCGTCTGGTTAAATATAGAGCACAAACCGGGCCAATCTGTCGCTTTTCACCATCATTTTATAACAACTTGAATTCATGATTTATTTTCCATGTATACGGATTGGGTGTGGCACGCTGCAATACAAATGAATTTGTGGCAATGCGACTCACTTTTAGCGAATAGTAAATAATATATTATAATAACAATTGGTTGAAGTTGTGATGCATATTGCATCATACTGTAACAATCTGCATCAGTGCTTTTTGCCACATCGACCTGTCCATCCAGTCCGTTCGTCCACCATGTGAATGTTTTCAGATTGGCGTGCTAAGGCAAATAGATCGGGTGTCGGGGGCGGCATCGAAATCGAACTTGATCCGTAAGGGGCCGGCCTACGCGCTGGCCGAAATGCAGGGACGGAGCCCCCGCACAAAACCAGCGGGACAGGCCCGCCCTATGAAAGTTTATTCGGTTCGTGGTTCTATGATGAAACAACACAGGGGACAGGATTGGTATCCTTTGCTATTGACTTCATCATGCAGTCTTGGCATACTCGTTTACGCTTTAACGCATGCCTTTCTTAAAATAGGTACCATGTTGTTAGGCCAGAATAAAGATGGTGTGCATCTCATCCATTCCTGCCGCATGAGATGGCATCATTGGAAATGTTATCGATACAATTTAGTGCCATTTCTTTATTAAGATCCATCTGCGCAACAACTGAACGATTCCAATTTACAGTTGAGTTGTGTAGACAAGAAGCAAACCATCTCTATTGTTCTCACAAAAAGGTTGTTTTTTCTGAAAAGGCAATGGGCCGCGCCATCTAGATCATTGCCACGACAGCACGGTGCTTTGATTCAGTCAATGGTGTGAATAATAGCGCGTGTTAAAATACGTTGAATAGTCCCTGGAGGCGAATCATGACAAGGGTTTCAGCAGTGGTCATAAGTCTGTGTGTCTTTTTTCTGGTTTGTTCCTGTGCATCACAAAAAACAACAGCAAAAAAACCGCCACCCAAATTCCAGAGCATGGTGCTGGCCAGAAAAATCGATGAATCCGGAACAATCGGCGTTCCAAAAAGAAAGACCAGCGAGTTTCATACGCAAGACGAACAAGTCGTTGCCCTGCTTTCCTTTGAAAATCTGTACGGCACCCACAACCTTCGGTGGCAGTGGATTGATCCGGACGGCAATGTTTATGTCGAAACAAAAAATTATCCGCTAAAAGTGGACCATGGGAAATACCTGCCCGAAGTGACGGCGTGGCACCAGATATCGCTCAAAGATGAACCGGCCGTTGACAGTCCAGGCCAATGGGCGGTCAATATCTTTGTGGACGATGAGTTGATCGAATCGAAATCATTTCATATCAAGGTGTTCGACGATCCGTTGATGCTTCCCCAAAGCGTATCTGTAAAACCCTATCCGAAAGATTGGGGGCTGATCATCGGGATTGAGGACTATAACCGGCTGCCCAAGGTGGAATATGCCCGCAAAGATGCGCTAATCGTTCGAGATTATTTCATTCGGATCTTGGGAATTCCCGAAGAAAACATCATCTCCCTGATCGACCAGGACGCCACCAAGGCCCGTATCGAAGGATACCTTAAAAATTATATGCCGAAAAATATCGGTAAGGACGCCAACCTGTATGTCTACTTTGCCGGCCATGGGATGCCCGGAGTTCGAAAAGGGGAGCCTTACTTGGTTCCGTATGATGCGGACACCCGCTTTATCGAGCAAACCGGCTATAAGCTGATCTCTTTTTACCAGGATTTGCACAAAATAAAGGTCAAACGCGTCTATGTATTCCTTGATTCCTGCTTCAGTGGTATGGCATCTCGAGCAGCGCAGTTGTTGATCAAAGGTTCTCGTCCGGCGCTGGTCCATGTCGAGAATTTCCGCATGCCCTCCAATTCCATTATCTCTCTGAATGCCACATCGACCGGACAGGTCAGCAACGCGTATCACGAAAAAGAACACGGCCTGTTCACCTATTACCTGATGCGTGCGCTAAAAGGCGAAGCCGATGCAAATGACGACGGTTGGAGCAGTGTCAAAGAGGTCTATGCTTATGTTCGTAATCATGTCAGGCGACAATCGCGCCGCATGCAGGCGGAACAGATCCCCAGCATTGTACCGGTGTCAAACCAGTGGAGGGACGTTGCGTTGAGTCGCAAGGTGAACTGAGAAATATGCCCAACCCAAACAAAGAAGCCTATAAGTGAATAAGGAGAAAGGCCCGATGAAACCGTTCAATCGATTGATTGCGTGCGTACTTGTGCTGCCGACCCTATTGCTGTTCTTGCCCACAACCGCCATGTGCACTGGAAAGAAGCCGTCGGATAAGGCAGGTAAAAAAACCATCACTCGGCATGAACCCAAAGTAATGGCATCGCCTGAAAAGAAGATGACGCCGGAACAGGCTGCACAAGTCGAAAAGAAAAAGCCAAACTGGCTGTGGATCGGTATAGGTGCCGCAGTAGTGGTCGGTCTGGCAGCCGCCTTGGCCGGCGGTGGCGGTGGTGGCGGTAGTCATTCCTCGTCCTCGCAAGATGAAGAAGGCGATATTACCGTCCAATGGTAAATCGCATAAAACACTTTTAAAATAAATCCATGGTGACGTTTTATCGACGCAGTCGCAAAGCAGACACGCTTGCGTTGACCGCAGTCTTCGCCTGCCTTTATTTGGTTTTGGCCTGCAACAGCGCGGAAAATAGCTCGGGCGGGTCCCCAACGGCTTCAGGCAATTTGAACTTTCATTTGGACTACCACCGTGTCGCAAGCCGGCTTCAACCGCAAGCCGCCGTCCTGGACTGCAGTGGGGAAGGCATCGCATCGGTCAGCGCTAGGGTTTATGGCCCCAACGATACCTTCCTTCAAAACGGCGGTCCATGGGATTGTGCGGCCGGGCAGGGGACCATCCGTTCGGTTCCGGCCGGTAGCGGCCGCCGTATCGTGATTCTGGGGATGGATGCCGATGGGAAAACGGTGCTGCGAGGAGAAAAAACGGGCATTCAGGTCGATGCGAACACCGAAAACGATGCCGGTACCATTGACTGCTACGCGTTTGTTCCGATCCTTCAGGCCCCGGCCGATGGGGCAACGGTTGCAGAGGACACCGTCAAATTGGAGTGGCAGGACGTTGCAGGGGCAAACAGCTACCGGATTGTTGTTTCGTTGAACGGCAATCTGGCCGATCCTGTCATCGAGGAAACCACGACCTCCTCGTTCCATTCATGCTCGGGCCTTTCCGATACCACAACCTATTACTGGCAGGTCTTTTCGATTGATGCCCATGACACCATGGGCAAAGGGTCTGCCATATGGGAATTTACCATCGATGCGTCAAAGCCTCACGGCATCACCATTTTGGATTCTGCCGGAGATGTGGGCATGTATTCGACCATTGCAGCCGAGGCCGGAAAGATCTTTATTGGCTATTACGACGAGACAAACCGTAAATTAAAAGTGAGTCGATCCTTAAATGATGGATCCGACTGGTCCCGTTCAACCGTCGTTTCCGATGATGAGATGGGTAAAGGCTCATCGATCGCATTGGATGAGGATAACGTATTTATTGCTACCACTATTACGATCAATAACCGTGAGCGTATCGGTATATCCATATCTGACGACAACGGCGAAAACTGGAACACATCGACGATACTGCCCGAAAATTCACGGACATCAAATGGATATTATGATGAGTATGCCACGTCAATTGACGTAGACGGGGAAAACATCTACATTACATTTCTTACGAGTGATGTGCTGATGATGCAACTTCTAACAGCGCCTTATTCGGCAGACAGCTGGACGATTGAGACAATTGAGGCATCAGATGAAGATTTTGAAAGCGGTTACTACAGTTCTATAAATGCTCATAACGGCAGCCTCTATATCAGCCACTCGGGGTACTCGGAAGCGGATGTGTATTTGACCCAAATATCCAGTCTCCTTCCGAATCCACTGACGGTTTTGGTGGACCAGATCGGTGTTCAGGGAGATAAAGGTTACACCACCTCCGTTGTCAGGCAGGTTGGTAGTAATACACATGTCTATATTGCCTATTACGATCAATCCGAGGGCAATTTAGATTTGAAGTTCGCTAAATCACAAAATAATGGAGACACCTTCTTCTTGTCTACCATTGACAGCACGAGCGAGGGGGTCGGCAAATATCCATCGATGGCAATTCACGACGACAGCATTTATATCTGCTATTATGACGAAACCAATGGGAATCTGAAACTTGCAAGATCCTCGGATAGCGGTGGAAATTGGGACATCAAAACGGTTGACAATTCAACCGATGACGTCGGCCAGTTTGCTTCACTGGCCGTTGATGGCCAAAACGTCTATATCAGCTATTACGATGCAACAAATAAGGATTTGAAGTTCGCCAAATCCATTGATGGTGGCGATACTTGGTGACGTCTATCGTTTGTCTTTAAATCACTGAGCTTCACTTATATGGCGTACAACTAGGCAGCCTTTCTTGATTTCACAGCACCGTTCAGCGGACTGGGGCCGATCGCCTTGGTCTGATCGGTGATCTCGGTGGCGATTTCGGCAAACCTCGGGCCCATGGCCGACGACAAGTTGAACATCTGCACACGTTCCGGCTCGATGCCCAACTCTTTCAGGGTGCGTTGAACATACTCGACTTTCTTGCGGGTCTTTAGATTTCCTTCCAGGAAATGACATTCACCCTCCAGTCAGCCAGCCACATAAACGGCATCGGCGCCGCTCTCCACCGCTTTGAGCAGATGCACGATGTCCACGCGACCGCTGCACGGCACCTGAACCACCTTGACATTGGCGGGGTAGCTCAGGCGCATGGAGCCGGCCAGGTCACCCGCCGCATAAGCGCAGTACTTGCAGCAGAAAGCAATGACTTGGGGTTCGAATGCTTCGCTCATGATGACTCCTTTATCGGTTCGTTGAATCGTTA
>JASFGJ010000172.1:0-7922 GCA_050123815.1 Desulfobacteraceae bacterium | reverse complement strand
AACGCTTACCGTCACCAATGAGGCGGTTGACAATGGCAGCGGCACCGTCACGTCGCAACCCAGCGGCATTGATTGCGGTGGTGATTGCGATGAAGCCTATTCCCAAGGCACATCTGTAACCCTTACGGCAAGTCCGGACAGTGGTTCGGTATTCAGCGGCTGGAGCGGCGCTTGTTCCGGTAGCGCTTCTACCTGTGTGGTGGTCATGAGCATGAATCGCTCGGTGACCGCTACGTTTGAGCCGGAGCCGGAGGAAGCAACGCTTACCGTCACCAATGAGGCGGTTGACGGCGGCAGCGGCACAATCACGTCGCTGCCCGCCGGCATTGATTGTGGTAGTGATTGCGATGAGACCTACCAACAAGGCACAACTGTAACGCTTACGGCAAGTCCGGATAGTGGTTCGATATTTACGGGCTGGAGTGGCGCTTGCTCCGGAACGACTTCTACCTGTGGGGTGATCATGGGCGTGAATCGGACGGTGACCGCTACGTTTGAACCGGAAGACCAGGAAGCAAATGACGCTTCGGATTCCGGACAGGATGATAAAGATGAAAACGGATCCGGCAGCAACGGATGTTTCCTTTCAACTCACCCTTAGAAACATTTAAAAGATAATAGCGGATCCGGCAGCATTGAATACTTCCTTTCACCCTTAGAAACATTTAAAAGATAATAACGGATCCGGAGGCATTGAATGCTTCCTTTCACCCTTAGAAACTTTTAGTGGGATTCACAGGAAATGATGTCACCAAAAAAAAGAAGCGTCATCAGATTAAAAAGAGAAAAACATAAAAGAAGTAAAATAACCACATCACTAATGCCCATGCTGATTATTTTTCTTATGGCCATAGGATGCGGTGATACGGCGAACGATGCGGCAAATGGTGCGGGGACGACCACTCCTGATACACAGGGGGACACTCCGGCCGCTGTCTTAGGCGACAAACTGGAAAGGGAGCATTTGATGCTGGGCGGCAGCATGCAGGCGAGCTCTTTGACCCAATCGCCGTTCGATTTGCGCTATCAATATCTGGTCGGTGGCGCCCCCGAAACGGGGCAGTGTGAGAGTTGCGCGGATAACTGCTCCGTAAGCGGCACCTGGTGGGGGTGTTGGCAATCATTTTCCGATCCGCCCGGACAGTTCGTCAGAGACTATATCGTCAGTACCTCACAAAACGGTACGGTGCCAATGTTTACCTACTACAATTGGTATAGTGTTGCCGGCAATATCGAGGGACCGGAAGAAGTGAACCGGCTCAACGACGGTGATCTTTTGGCGCGATACATGGCGGATTACCGCTTTTTGATGGGGATAATCGCACAGTTCCCGGACATACAAATGATCGTGCATGTGGAGCCCGATCTATGGGGCTATGCCAATCAGGTAAACAGCGATCCGAGTCAGATTCCGGTGGCACTCGATGATGCCGCAGTTGCTGAGTGTGACGGGATGGCAAATAATCTGTCCGGCCTGGTAGAATGCATGCTGGCCGTGAGAAGCGCCTTAGCGCCCAATGCCCTGATCGGATTTCATGTATCGGACTGGGGGGAGGGAATCGACGTCAGCATGAATACCGATCCCGACTTTGACATCAGTGGCTACGCAATGCGGTCCGCTGCGTTCATGATCAATCTCGGCGCTGCCCAGGCGGACCTGGTCGTGGTAGAGATGAGCGATCGGGATGCGGGCTACAACGGTTCCTGGTGGGATACGACGAACCAAACACTGCCTAATTTCCACCAGATTATGGAATGGGTCAAGGTGGTGGGCCAGGAGATGGATCTGGCACCCCTTTGGTGGCAGGTGCCCTACGGCAATATGTCTTTGACCGATGAATCCTATGCATATCGTGATGTACGGGTGGACTACTTCTTCGACCATCCCAATGAGTTCGCCGAGTTGGGCTCCTTGGGAATCGTTTTTGGATCCGGCGCAAGTGGAATGACCACTGCTGAGACCGACGGGGGTAATTTCCTTAGACGTTCGGCGGACTATTACGCCGGCAATCGTCCCTTGCTCGGTGGATCCAACAGTTATGAAGCTGCGAACCTGGACCAAGAACATGGACGAAATGATTGAGGATGGCAAGGACGAACGCCAACGGTTAAGAAAAGCCGCCGGACCCCGGCGTCACCGTTTTGGTAATTCCCATGGCCTTTATTTTTGAGTAAAGTGTTGTCGGTTTCATCTCAAGCAGTTCGGCGGCGCCTCCCGGCCCGTATACTTTCCAGCGACACTGTTCGAGAGCCGCGATGATATTGTTGCGATCTCTTCTCCTCATTTGGGCTTCGGTCCATATGGTGGGTGCGCCTTGCGCCGCAACGGTCGGCTTGGTGTATGGCAACATCTCATGCGCCAGCAGATCGGGCAGGTGAAAACCGGGTTGGGAGCGGGAAACAATGACGGCCCTTTCAATAATGTTCTGCAGCTCGCGAACGTTACCGGGCCAGGGATAGCCTTCCAGTGCGGCGGTGTGGGCGCGGGTCAATTGCGGAATGGTGCAGTTGAGCCGTTTGGCCGACGATTTTAAAAAGTGCCTTGCCAGGATGGCAATATCTTCCTTTCTGTTTCTCAGGGGAGGCACTTCGATGGGAAACACGTTGATCCGGTAGTACAGATCATGACGGAATCTATTTTTGGCAACAAGTCCTTTCAGGTCCTGGTTTGTGGCGGCGATAATGCGCACATCCGCCCGCCGGGTTGTATTCTCGCCCACACGTTCAAACTCACCCTCCTGAAGTAAACGCAGCAGCTTGGGCTGCAACGTCAACGGAATTTCACCCAGTTCGTCCAAAAAGAGCGTTCCTTTGTCAGCGGCTTCGTACCGGCCTTTGCGATTGGCCACCGCACCGGTGAAAGCCCCTTTGGCATGGCCGAAGAATTCGCTTTCAAACAGCTGTGCAGGGATGGAAGCGCAATTGATTTTGATCAACGGGCCGTCGCCGCGCAGGCTGCCGTTGTGTATTTCCCGGGCCAGCAATTCCTTTCCGGTTCCCGATTCCCCCATAATCAGAACCGAGGCATCGGTTTGGGCCACGATATCGATCTGCCGGATCAAGCGTTGGTGGGCAGCGCTCTTGCCGATGATCGATCCAAAATCGCGTGTGTCATCAAGCTCTTCCCGCAGGTATTGATTCTCTGCTTCCAGTTGTTCGATCTGCCGGTCAACCAGTTTGAAAGAGCCGGTGCCATCGGCGGCAACGGATTGGTTGGCGAACATCCGCAGCAGGAACATGTCCTCCTGGTTGAGTCGCATCCGGGTAAACAGCGTCAGCAGACCGAGCATTTGGTCGCCGTCATGAATCGGCAGGGCCAGAAGCCATAGAATGCCTTCGTTTTTGGCCCAATCGGGGTGGATCATCCAGTGCGGATTTTCCTCGATGTTGGCCAGCAGCAGGCTGTTGGCCGACGCTGCCATATGGCCCAGAACCTGATGATTCAGCGGCAGGTTGTTAAAAAAACTGCGGGTGCGTGCATAGGTGGACCTTCGGTTGACGAGGGAGTTGCCGTGACTGGCGATCAGATGCAAACAGGTGCCTTTGGGCTCGCAGACGTTTCCCAGGGAGCAGCTGTGGCACCAATAGGCCTTGCGAACCACCCATAGGCGCGCCAGGGCCACAAGCGGCCGCATGGCCAGGCGTTGGACAATCGATTCGAGCCTGTTGTACTTGAGCCCGTCCCCCAGGGAGCGCCGCTCATGCATGCGAATGGCGTCGCCCAATACGTTGTGCAATTTTTCAAATTCGGCATAGTCCGAAATCTTATGCTGCATGAGCCCCCTATTAAACGATTTTACGTAAATTATCAACGAATTTTCAATAATTTACGATATTCCGTAATCCGTCAAGATCACCCATATCGATCAATTATAATTTTATTTTCAATATGTTATTAGATTTCCCGCCGATGTGGCATAGCTATTGATAGGGGTAGGGTTCAATTCGCATATCCAGCTTAGGGCCGTGGAAGAACTAAAACAAAAGTCAAACAACAAGAGGAGGAAATCGACATGGACAAAATTTTGAGAATCGACATGGGGGCGCAGGGCGCACCCAAAATCTCAACCGAAGGCTTGGGAGACTATACCGGCCTGGGCGGCAGGGCCATGACATCGGCCATCGTGGCCAAAGAGGTGCCGCCGTTGTGCCATGCCCTGGGTGGCGAAAACAAGCTGGTCATCGCCCCGGGTCTGCTCAGCGGTACTACGGCCGCCATGTCCGGCCGTATCTCCATCGGCTGCAAAAGCCCGCTAACGGGCACCATCAAGGAGTCCAACGCCGGAGGCCAGGGCGCCCAGGTGCTGGCCAGGTTGGGCTATGCGGCCATGGTGATCGAAGGCAAGCCCAAAGACAAGACCCTCTACAGGGTGCTGGTCAACAAGGAGGGCGTCCGGATCACCCCTGATAACAGCCTCAAGAACCTGGGCAACTACGATCTGGTGGCCAGGCTTAAAAATGAATATGGGAAAAAAGCGGCCATCATCTCCATCGGCCAGGCCGGCGAACGCAAAATGAGCGCCGCTTCCATTGCCCTGACCGATATGGAACAGCGGCCCACCCGCCACGCAGGCAGAGGCGGCGTGGGGGCCGTTATGGGCGCCAAGGGCATTAAAGCCATTGTTTTGGATGACACCGGCCTCTCCATGCGCCGGCCCAAGGATCCGGAAAAATTCAAAACCGCCAACCAGATGTTCGTGGCCGGTCTGAAAAAACACCCGGTCACCGGAGAGGGCCTGCCCGCTTACGGAACCAACGTATTGACCAACGTCCTCAACGAGGCCGGCGGCTACCCGACGCACAACTTCACCACGGGCCGGTTCGGCGGCTCGGACAAAATCAGCGGAGAAACCCAGGCCGAAGTGGAAAACGCGCGCGGCGGACGCGGCAGCGCCACCCACGGCTGCCACAAGGGGTGCATCATCCGCTGTTCAGGCACCTTTTATGATAAAGACGGCAATTATCTGACCAAACAGCCCGAGTACGAAACCGTGTGGGCCCACGGCGGCAATTGCGGCATCAATGATTTGGACGCCATCGCCCGGTTGGACCGGCTGGATGACGATTTCGGCCTGGATACCATCGAGATGGGCGCCGCCATTGGCGTGGCCATGGAGGCCGGAGTGGCGGATTTCGGTGATGCCGAGGCAGCCATTCGACTGGTAAAGGAGGTTGGCCAAGGCACGCCCCTAGGGAGAATTCTGGGCAACGGTGCCGCCGTAACCGGTAAAGTTTTCGGTGTGGAGCGGGTTCCGGTGGTCAAGGGCCAGGCCATGCCGGCGTATGATCCCCGGGCGGTAATGGGTGTCGGCGTGACCTATGCCACCAGCACCATGGGGGCCGACCACACCGCCGGCTACGCAGTGCTCGCCAATATCCTGGGCGTCGGCGGCAACGTGGACCCCTTGAAGCCCGAGGGCCAGATCGAGCTGTCCAGAAACCTCCAGATCGCCACCGCCGCCCTGGACGCCACGGGCATGTGCCTCTTCATCGCAATTGCCGCCCTGGATCAGCCCGAAACCTACCGGGCCCTCATCGATATGATCAATGCGTTCCACGGACTCAGCTTGACGGAAGACGATATGACGGCGTTGGGCAAATCGATCCTGAAAAACGAACGTGATTTCAATAAAGCTGCCGGAATAAGCGCCCAACACGATCGTTTGCCCGGCTTTTTTAAAAAAGAGAAGCTGAACCCCCACGGGGTGGTCTTCAATGTGACCGACGAAGAGCTGGATGCCGTATTCGACTGGTGAAGCTGGCGGATTGATCTGACCGATATCGTCATATCTTCGGCATTGCCTCGCCCGTATAGCTAGTGGAGATGTACGGGTGAGGACTCCGCCCTAAATGGTCAGTCAATGATAATGCGCGCATCCACAGCGTAGAGATCGGTCCCCATACCTTTGATGGGATTAAGATCGATCTCTTTGATCCGTGGAAAATCGTGCACCAGTCGGCTCAGGCGCTGAACGTTGTCCGCCAGAAGATCGATGTCCATGCCCGGTTCGCCGCGAACCCCTTCCAATATCGCATAGCTGTGGATGTCGCGGATCATCCGGAGGCTTTCATCTTCCGATAACGGCGCCAGACCGAATTGAACGTCTTTAAGCACTTCGGCATAAATGCCCCCCAGCCCGAACATGACCAGGTGCCCAAACGCTCCTTCCCTGCTGGCGCCTAAAATGACTTCAATGCCACCGATCATCGGCTGGATTAAAACACCCTGAGCGTTATCGATGTTTAGCATTTCATCCCAGGCCTGGAGCGCTTCTTCATCGTTGCCGATACCCAGCTTTACGCCCCCGACATCGGTTTTGTGCAGCGGCCCGATGACTTTCATTACCAGCGGGAAACCCACCCGGGCGCAGCTTGAAGCGAGATCATCCCGTTTGAAGACCTCAATCTGCCGGGGGAGTTTAAAGCCTGCCGCCTGGAGCACCCCGTTCACCACCTCAGGGGATAGCGCGCCGGATTGACCGCCCAGGACGTCACCGACAGCTGCCTTGTCGTATCCGTCAAGGACAGATAGTGCTCGTTCGGGTTTGCGTAAATGGGCCACGTTGGCCAGGGCTTTGGCCAACGGGACCTCGTCGGGGAAAAAGACTTTCTCATGGGAAACAAATTCATCGATGATCGCGGTGGACGAGAACACGGAACTGAACATGGGAAACACCGGAATCGGGCAGTGGTCCATGGCTTCGGAAATGGCCTGGTAAATTTGGGTGTTGTCCGACATGCCCGAATCCCCCAGCAGGATGGCGATGGCATCGATGGTGTCGTATTCCTGGTCGCCCAACACCCCGGTAATCGCTTTGATCTGATCGGCCGTGCGTGACGGCAGGGCGTCGATAGGATTGGCGGTGGAACTTTCGGCCGGGAGAATCTCGCCCAGAAGATCTCTTGTTTTTGTTTTTAAAAGCGGCAGTTCCATTCCCCGGCGGTTCAGTTCGTCGGACATCATGACGCCCGGTCCCCCGGCATCGGTGACCACACAGACCCGCTTACCCCTCAGCGGGCCTTTTGCGATCGCCAAAACACAGGCCGCGTTGATCATGTCGGCCCGGCTATCCACCCGGAGGATCCCCGCCTTTTCAAACAGGGCCCCCACCGCGGTGTCGCTGGTGGCCATGGCGCCGGTATGGCTGGCTGCGGCCCGTTCGCCGGCAGCGGTGGCGCCGGACTTGATCCCCACGATGGCGCACCCCTTATCGACAAGGCTACCGGCATGGCGCAGCAATTTGGCCGGCTTTTTGATCGATTCCATGTAAAGCATGAGAATTCGGGCGCTGTCGGGCCCGTAATTGTCATCATAAAGCTGCACCAGGTCCTCTACCCCCACCTGGATCGAGTTGCCCAGATTGATCACATTTCCGAAGGAGAGGCCCCGGTTGTGGCCCCGCTCCATCACGTAGTCCACCGTGGCCCCGGAACCGCTGATGATATCCACCTCCCCACCGGGCCGTGTGGGAATGATGCCCGCAAATTTGCCTTTGTAGGATTTGGTTAAAAAGCCTGAGCAGTTGGGGCCCACCAGCGTCATTTGAGCCGCGTTGGCAATCTTGAGCATTGCGTCTTCGGCTTTTTTACCGGCGTCATCCTTCTCGCCAAATCCGGCGGTCAGCACAATTGCCGCGCCGGTGCCCTTATTGGCTAATGCCTCGATCGTCGCAACCGCGAATTTGGAGGGAATGGCCACAATGGCCAGATCCGGTGCTTCGGGAAGATCATCGATGGAAGTAAAGGTCGGATGTCCCAATATGTCCGGGGTTTTGGGGTTCACCGCCCACAATTTACCTCCGTACCCGTGATCGATGATATTTTTCATCGCACGACCGCCGGGTTTCAGCGCATCGTTGCTGGCGCCCACGACCACAATGGTCTTGGGTTCGAAAAGATATTGGTAGGCGTTGGCAAAGTAG
>JASFGJ010000171.1:0-7947 GCA_050123815.1 Desulfobacteraceae bacterium | reverse complement strand
ATTTAACGTATTTCCGGCACATATATTGCACTGTTTTTATTATAGCATGCTCATTACAAACCGGATTTCGAAATTGGTTCTATATCCAGCATAAGACATTCAATGCATCTCGATTGCGATGCAGAAATTAAAGTATTCCGGTTGGTCTAAATACAAATGGATTGCGCGATGCAGATGAGTCATCGTCCTAATTAGCAACGCCGCACACCAAATTATTTGCATAGGAGATAATATGATATAAAAGCATTGACGCACAAGCGTTGCCTTGGCATTCTCGGTCGCATATAAAGCAACTTCTTATCTTTCTAATTTGGACTTTGTATTCCAGGCAATTGAAATTCACATGATCCAACTGCTGTTCATTTCTTATGGAGGCAATCGGCATGAAAGCTAAGAAAAGCACCATTGTAGTTTTACTATTAATCAGCATTTTCTTAATTATTTCTTGTGGCAAAAATGACGGCAACGACAATGATGACGGTGACGTTGGCGACTCAGGATCCACTGGCACTGAAGCTATTGCCGTATGGGCTTTTCCTGATGGAGTGTCGATTCCTTATCGTGACGACAACAATGATATTGTTGCAGGAGATAGCAGCATTGGAGTCGCAGCCTATCATTCAACAGGAATTGACCAAGTAGCGTTTACTGTAAATGGCCTAACCACCCATGTCACAACAGAAACAGTTAATCCAGAAACAAATGAATACGAATATGTTCTAACTTTAGATCCATCAACACTACCAGCAGATGGAGAATATACCATTACGGCAGTTGCTCATCCGAACAATGGCACTGCAACTACTTTGCCAAATTTAATAATCCAAAAAGACACCGCTTCGCACAATGTTTTATATGTTGGTGGAGGAGGATTTGCTACCATTGATGACGCCTGCCAAGCAGCTGAAGGTGGCGATATTATAAAAGTAAGGGCAGGCACCTACGCACTCCCGGATCAAACGGGATATAATTTTGAAAAATATGTAACAATAATGCCGGATGGAAGTGATGTTGTTGAGATTACTAGCGGAAGTCTGCGATCTTCATATATTAAATTTAAAGATGTAACTTTTAATCTAACTTCAAGTGTAACTGACTCAATCATTAGCCACCAAGAGACTCATTTTTGGTTTGACGGATGTACGGCAATAGGCTTTGACAAAGATGCCGCAAATAATAATGCGGCAGCCCTTCGCTTTTATACGGCAAGTGATTACATCGTTGTTGAAGATAGTACATTTTATGATATGTCAATTGGCGTACAAGTTTTGGCAGGAAATTCAATCGTACGTAATAATCATATATATGACTTGACTGCGGATGGTATTGGATATGATGGCAATAACATATTTATTTCGAATAATTTGATACATGATAATCATTTACCGGTTGGCGGAGATCAACACTGTACTTTTCTCGCATGCAATACAGGGGCAGCAATGGTCGTGATTCGAAATAACACGATGTATAACGGCGATCATCAAGGCATTAAATTCGGCGCGGGTCTTCCTGTAAGAAAAGACTTTTTTAATATAGCGGTAGTAAATAATTTAATCGCTCTTGGAGCTGACGGAACAGTTAACATAAGATTTGAGAATACATCCAGGGATATACATTTTGATAACGTCCTTGTAGAACACAATACCGTTTGGGATGGCACAAGCATGTTTATTATCGAATCTGATCCTGATGCAAATAATATGGTTGTCAGGAATAATATTTTTGGGCCAAAAAGCGTAGACGATATGTCTATGTTTTCTCAATTTGACATTGATTACAACTGTTATAGCTCAGGTACGGCAACTGGCCCAAATTCTGTCACTGGAGATCCTCAATTTGCAAATTCAGGAAATTGGAATTTTGTACTCAATGGATCATCACCCGCAAAAAATCGCGGTAACTATTTTGCGAATATTAAATATGATATCAATTGGAATCCCAGAAATTTAACAAATCCATCTATGGGAGCATATGAATAAACGCCATTTGTATAGATGCCTGCAACCCAGTTGCGAATCCTAATTTCAGGACATAAGGCAAGCATGGGTAAGAACGGATATTGTCAACCGTTCCCAATCATCCTAAGCGCCCTGCGATAAGTTCCAATGATCTGATCCCGGTATTTGTCCATAACGGGTGAAGAAACCGCCGCTGTGGAATGATGATGGCCGCCTTAAGTTGACGCTGATGCGCCAAAAGGCGGGACAGACGCTGGACCAGGATCTGGAGTCCTCCGGCTTCTGAAAGGTCAGGACTTCTTTTCAGCGACCCCAGCCTGCTCAAACGTCAACACCTCATTAAAGACCCGCAGAGCGCCTTCGATGACCGACATGGCCATGGCACCGCCGGTACCCTCACCCAACCGCATGCCCAAATCGAGAATCGGTTCGAGTCCCAGATGCTGCAGCATGATTTTATGGCCGGGCTCCTCCGACTGATGCCCTGCAAAAAGATAATCGACCACCTGCGGGCACAACGCCTGGGCGATCAGGGCTCCAGCTGTGGAGATAAAGCCGTCCACAACGACGGGTTTGCGATGATAGGCCCCTGCCAATACAGTGCCGGCAATACCACCGATCTCGAATCCGCCCACTTTGGCCAAGACATCCAGGCCGTCTGCCGCGTTCGGGTTATTGACCGCAATTCCTTTGGCGACGACCTCCTTTTTACGCGCCAGTCCCACATCGTCCACTCCGGTTCCGCGACCGACCATTTGATCCAGCGATGCCTCTGTAAATACCGATCCGATCGCCGCAGAAGCGGTGGTGTTGGCGATCCCCATGTCACCGGTTCCGATCATATCGACCCCATTTTGAATGAGTTCTCCGGCGAGCGTAAACCCGGTTAAAATGGATTGTTCCGCCTGTTCGCGCGTCATGGCCGGACCCTGGACAAACGATGCCGTACCGAACCCCACCTTCTTTACTTTCAACTGCTGCCCCCCCTGGACCTCGGTTGGATCGATGGTCGGGATAATCCCCATGTCCACCACCCACACTTGAGCGCCGACATGTCGGGACAAGGCGCTGATACCGGCGCCTCCGGCCAAAAATGTCTGAACCATGGCCCCGGTCACCTCCTGTGGAAATGAACTGACGCCTTCGGCGGCTACGCCATGATCCCCCGCCATAACCAGGATGGCTTTGCCGCCCACGGCGGGCGACAGGGTTCGGCCAATGGCGCAGCACTGTTCGCTGATCGTGTGAAGCCGCCCCAGGGCTCGCGGCGGCATCACCAATTGAGCCGTGTGATCCCTGGCTTTCTCTATCCAGAAACGATCTACGCCTTCAATCCCGCTAACAATCCGGTCTACACTCGTCACGACCATAATGACTCCTTTATTGATTAGAAAATGACGCCTTTATTGATTATAATAGGCTTTCAGATAATTCATTTGGCTAGGCTGGAGGGAGGAAGCTGTATTGCCACACCGCGACGACCGATAGCGCAGTCCAAATGAATTATCTGAAAGCCAATAAAAAAGCCCCAAACCGGTACACCTATAGACTTTCAGATAGTTTTTTTGGCAAGACTAGAAGGAGGAAGCCGTATTTGAAATACCGCGACGACCGCTAACGCAGCCCAAAAACATTATCTTAACGTCTATATCACCGGTCTGGGGCTTTACCATCACCGCCAGATAGGCGTCTGTTGGCAGGTCTTCTGGCTTCCCTGCCCTCAAAGCGGCCTTCCCATTGCATTGGCGACGTTCCGGCAACAGTGGCTCGCGGTGGCTTTGAGAGTTGCCTTCGCATCATGCGAAGAACAGGGTTACAGCGGCGGGTCCGCACCGGATTTTACCGGTTTCCCTTTTCACCCAAAGTGGGCACCAACAAACGTTTATCCCAACTTGTTTTCGCATCTAATATGAAATTAGCAGATCGATGTCAAGCCGGCACATTAGAACTGGATATCGGCATCTATCAAGAACTTGCCACTTGGAGAAGATGGAAAAGCATGTTATGAGCTGCAAGGCGATTGTAAATGTAGTGTGCCAAATTCAAATAGACTATTGATAAGGAGACTGTTTCATGGGCAAAGGCGATCGACGTACCAAACGCGGAAAAATCTGGAGAGGCTCCACCGGCAACAGCCGCCCCAAAAAGCAAAATAAGGCCAAAGCCAAAAAATAGCTGAATAGCCGAATGCAAGCGCCGGCCATCATTGGGGCCGGCGCAGAAGGCCGGCAGGCAGACGGTTTGCCTATACAGTCATGTCGCGCTGAAAACCACTGCCATCCTATTTCGGCCGGAGGATCGAACCGGCCGATCAGTGAACGCTTCTTAATTGTTTTATCTCAGATAATACGTAGCTCACCATCTTGTCCGCAACATCAATCCCCGTGGCCGCTTCCAGGCCTCGGAAGCCGGGGGCATAATTCACTTCAACGATCACGGGCAGCCCATGACGCGGAAGGATCAGATCCACGCCGGCAATATCCAGACCCACCGCTTGCGCCGCCCGGCACGCCAGCCGGGCCAAATCAGCCGGCATATCAAATGGGACGACGTTACTGCCGACATGAAAATTTGAACGAAAATCGCCTTCCGGCGGCGTCAGCGACACGGCGCCGATCACTCTCCTTCCCACGACCAGCGCCCTGATATCCTCTCTGTGCCGAGGTGGAATAAACGCCTGTACCAGCACTCCGCGCCTGGACTCCAGTTCGGCCGTAATGTCCCCTGGAAGCGCAGCGTCCGGATTCAAAAGATGAATGCCGGTCCCCTGCCGCCCGCTGATCGGTTTGATTACGGTGGGACTGGGGGCAAATGATTTGCGTGCCAAATGGCAGGTGTTCAAGGATGTTGCATAGACAGTTTCTGGCACCGCAAGGCCTGCTGCGGCAAGCACCTGGCACGTCAGATATTTGTTTCGCGCTGTTAAAATGCCCAGAAGTTTATTGACCACACACACCCCGCTCCTTTCAAAATGGCCGATCACTGCCAGTGCTCCGGTTTTGATCTCCGCGCCCTGTCTGGGCAGAATGGCATGCAGGCCGTCGGTTATCCCCACCGGCAGGAAAACCGGCTTGCCGTCCTTATGCGCCAGAGATAGGGTATAGGGATCGATCACCACCGCCTCGGCGCCACGAGCCTCTGCCGCTTCAGCCAGACGTCGGCTTGGGTGATAGTCCGGGCCTTTGATCGAGAGTATGCCGATACGAATGGTCATCTACGTTTCCTGGTTTCGGTTGAATCCCGCCAAATGCGGAATTTGACCGGTTTGTTCAGTGTAATCATCAGTGATCAGGCTATAAAATCGATAGAATACATTAACTTAACACTTTAAACTTTAAACTTTAAACTGTTAGTTTATCTCAGGCTGCGGCGGCAGCTCAAGTTCTTCGGGTATCATCCATTCCGGTATCCAAATGCCGATCTCTTTTTGAGTACGCCGGCTGAAGAAAGTCGCCACCCGGCGCGTGCGATTTCGGATGGCCATCTTTTGGGTGGCCGTGTTTCCTTCTGCAATGACGGAAAAGATCTTGTAGCCCGAAGCCCTTTTGGTGAGCCCTTCAAGTAATTTGGCACCGACGCCCAACCCCCTGTATTCGGGTCTGACCGAGGTATAGCCTCTTTCCAGGTAATCTGTCAGATCGAGACCGATCTGTTTGCTGACGGCGTCGGTGTACTCACGGCGCGGATGCTTCAGGCAGGAACTACCGATCAGAACGCCCTGTTCTTCGGCGCAAGCGATCAGGTGGGCACGCTCCAGATTATATCGGACAAAATTGAGATCCACCGACCCGCCGGCCGCAACCATGGCAACGATCTGATCCAGGTACCCCACAGGCAGATCCGAAGGCGATAGAAACCGGTAGGTCAGCCCGATGCCCACCTGGTAATGACTTTCAAGGCCGTCATTCAGGCGCATACGCGTCACCGGCTTGAGGCCATATTGCCGAACATAGGCTTCGATGTAGATCGGATCCTGCAAGATCCGCCATAGCGGCTGCCCGGGCGGTGGCCGGGTGTCGCCATATGCAGTTGCCATCTCAGGCGGTCGGTGGAGCGCATCGCTGAAAATGGACTGAGGCGGGTGTCGTCGGCACCAGGAATGAATGATATTCGGATTGGTTTTGGCAAACCGGATCAAAGCATCGCCTGTTTGGTGGGTTAGGATCACATGGTTCCAGATCCCTTTCCGCGAAGCTGCGTAGAGCGATTTTGTCAATGCATCAACGTTGTCCTGCAGGTGGCCGCGCCAAACGATGAGTGAGTGGCCTGCCTGGCGAGCCCCCTCCATCGTGGCAAGATATTTTTCAGCCGCTTCGGCCGGCGTCAAATGCTTCTCGTGATCATGCACCGTAAACGGTGTTTCTCGGAATCGGGCCTTCGGCGCCAAATAGGTCGCGGGATGAATAGCTATTGTCGCCTGAACGGCAACCTGCCGTCGGTGATTTTTTCCAATTCGACCAACGATGCGATCTGCGAGAGCAGACATGTGGGTGCGATCTTCGTTCACTGAAATGCGTTTCTCAAGATCCTGGATGCTGGCGTCCGGCGCAACGATCCGGATGCATTGATCGGGCCACCGTCTTCGCCAGGCAAACACCAGAGTGGTTGCTGCCAGTACCTGACCGGGGTTTGTTACACATACCACAGCCACATCCGGAACTGCCGACTCTGAAAACGGCTGCCACATCGTATGGGCATACTGCCAGAAGGGATTGGAACGCTTATCGTGTGAAAGATCGATGACATCTTGAACGCATTGGAGTCCAGGATGCGAAAAGCCGTCGCGCTGAAAGCGGCATGGATGCCAGGCCAACGAAGCCAGCGCCAAGGCCCCATCAAGGCATTCGATGTTCCGGCGCACCTTGGCCGGTTCAAAAAACGCGTCCGACCGCATCTGCTGTAACACTTCAAGCATCGAATCAATAATTTCGATCGTCTTTGATGACGTCAAGCCCCAATCCCGGCCGGATTGCCGCAGGGGTTCAGGAAGGTCCGCAGCGGTATCCGCACCGAATCTCTCTTCGGCTTGGCCCGCCATCCGGCGCAACCGGTCCGGATCACCCAATACCTTCTCAAAAAAATCCAAGCCGGCATCAAACAGCCATAATCGATCCGAGAACGAAGCGACGGTTTCAGCAATACGCAACCATTTCGGAGGCGCAAATGCCGGATGATGAAACGGCGGCTGAATCAGCAGTATGTTGCATTTTTTGTCGTTTTTCATAACAAGTCTGTCGCGATTCCCAACACTGGCTTACAAAGATATGATGAAAGGTATTCGCCGTTATATATAAAAAGTTAGCTGGAACCTGATACTAGACTGTCAAAAACCTGTTCAAATTAAAAAATTATTGGCATTTGCCGACCAACTCATTATCATCATTTTTAAATCCCAAAACAAGCGGCCGGTGGAAAGACATCATGGTAATTCGATATGCACTCCCGGTGGTATTTGCCGGCATGCTGTCCTTGCTGCTGTCGGCACCGGTGTTGGCAGAGAAACCCGATGCCATTGTCCAAAACGATCTTGGCATGACGTTTGTGCGAATCGAACCCGGCTCCTTCGTGATGGGCAGCCCCAAGGACGAACCCCACCGCAATGCCGGGGAGACGCAGCATCGAGTCACCCTGACCAGAGCCTTTTATATACAAACCACCGAAGTCACGGCCGGGCAATGGCGCCAAATCATGGGCAGGGGCCTGCTCGGCATGTTCGGCCGAGGCCGTGGCAGCGAGCCGGCCGACCTGCCAGTGACACGCATCTGCTGGTTTGATGTGCAGTCTTTTTTAAAAAAAATCAACCAGCGCGAAGATGGACGCTACCGTCTGCCCACGGAGGCGGAGTGGGAATATGCGGCTAGAGCGGGAACAACCTCGATTTACAATTGGGGCGATGGTATCGATTGCGGCAACGCCATGTTCGCCAACAACCGCCACAAATACAATCAATGCCGCACATATGTTTTAGAGCACACACTGCCCGTTGACG
>JASFGJ010000170.1:0-7950 GCA_050123815.1 Desulfobacteraceae bacterium | reverse complement strand
CATCGATTTTAAGCGCTTCGGCGATCTGCGCATACGGACGCTCGGTGATGGGCATATCGCCCTGTATGGCGGCAATAACTTGTTTTTCCAATGTTGTAAGCATAGCAGTTTATCTTTTCTCCGGGAACAGTCCAAGTACAGACTCTGCGTCGGCAGCGCAAATGCCTCTTTCGGTAATGAATCCGGTAACCAGCCGTGCTGGTGTGACGTCGAATGCGTAATTGGCGGCGCGGCTATTTACGGGGGTGATCAGCACATGGTCGATCCCAGTGAGGGTTTGCCCCTGAACAAACCGGACCTCATCCGGATCGCGTTCTTCGATGGGAATCTGTGTGAGACCATCTTGCATCTCCCAGTCAAATGTGGAGGAGGGCAAAGCCACATAGAACGGAATATCATTGTCTTTTGCCGCCAGGGCCTTCAGATAGGTACCGATCTTGTTGGCGACATCGCCTGTATAGGTTGAACGGTCGGTACCGACAATCACCAGATCAACCATCCCGTGCTGCATCAGATGGCCGCCGGCATTGTCGGTGATGACGGTATGATCCACACCGGCTTTGCCCAGCTCCCAGGCTGTCAGCCGGGCGCCCTGGTTCAGCGGCCGTGTCTCATCGACCCATACATGAACCTTGTGACCCTGTTCATGCGCCACATAGACCGGTGCCGTTGCCGTGCCCCACTCCACACAGGCCAGCCAGCCGGCGTTGCAATGGGTCAGCACATTCACCGGCTTGCCGTTTTTGGTTTGACTGATCTCTTCGATCAAGCGAGCGCCATGTTCACCAATGCGGCGGCAGTTCTCAACTTCCAGTTCGGCGATATCCGACGCCTCCTGTTGCGCAACGGCCAAACGTGCATCGGCTTTTTCAACGGCCAGGACCTTGGCCAGTACCCGGTCCACTGCCCAGGCCAGATTGACTGCCGTTGGCCGCGCATCTCGTATGCGGCGGCACTGCTTTTTAAAGCTCTCTTGGTCTTTCGTAGTTTGCAGCGCGACCATTACCCCATAAGCACCGGTGACGCCGATCAAGGGAGCGCCGCGCACCACCATCTCCTTGATGGCAAGTATCACTTGGTCGACGCTTGTCAGGTCCATGATTTCGAGTTCATGGGGCAGCCGCCGTTGGTCGATCACTCGAACTCTCTGACGGTCCTGGTCAAACCATATGGGGCGCATCCGGCGATCATCCACCTTCATCTAAAACACCCTTTCCACTACAGATTGTCATTGTTCATGTCGCACAGAATACCCGCTTGTAAACCGGATTGATGAAAATTTCCATCACTATTTAATGAATTCCCTTTCCAGAACCTTGTCCCAGAGCCCTTTAAATGTTTTAAAGCGGTGTTTGCCGCCGGTTTCAATGACGCGATCCGGCGGAAGCGCGGCTGCCAGCAGCTTATGGCCCTTATAATAAAGATCATCGGCAGCCATCCCCATGATAATGGGAGTGCTGTCCGGATCGAGGTTTGGGTAGCGTTTCAGCCAGTCCCACAACATGCGCTGCCATTGTTCATTCGGGTCGTAGACACCGGGTTTCCAGTGCTGAACGCCTCCGGCGGCCGCAATTTCATCGAGGATCTCATTATCTCCCAAATAGGGGCCCAGGACAACCACACCGGCAATATCCTCCGGATGCTCCTTGAGGTACAACAGGGCCCCCAACCCGCCCATGGAGACCCCGACGATCCAGACTTTATCGTACCCGCAGGCCTTGGCCGGTTGGATGACATCTGTTCTGAGACGTTCAACCAGGCTGCGCTCCTGATAGTAACCCAGATGCGCGTTCGGCGCCAGCATATCATAGGGCAGATTCCGCGATTGGACGGCATCCACAAAGCCCTCCATCTTAAAACAGCGATGCACGTTGATCGGACAGCGCAAGGTGCCGCCCAACCCCTGGAGAAAAACGATCAGGTTCTGCTGCGGTTGAGGTTGGCATGCGTAGGTAAGAACTTCCAGTTGTTTTTTCCCACTGCCGAAGCAGGCAGTCAGCAAAAAAGTACTGAAAAGGGCAAGAGCCTTGGTGGATCTGGATGTCAAAGACGCCTCTCTTGCATAGATCGTGCGGCTCCCAAGCTGGAGGCCGCACGTTCATGGTGTTTCACTATTATGCGCTGATGCCCCTCTGGTGCTGGGCGTTTACTCGCCTTCAAATTCAACAAGGCTGAAGGTGTTGTGACCGTTTAACTTTTCCTTGCCTTTGAGGTCCGGCAAGTCGATTACGAAAGCGCACTCCAGGATCTCGCCGCCGAGCTTTTCAACCAGGTTGACGGCTGCGGCGGCCGTACCGCCGGTGGCAATCAGGTCGTCGATAATGACCACCTTTTCGCCCGCCTGAACGCCGGTTTCGCTGATTTCAACCGTATTGCTGCCGTACTCCAGGGAGTAGGCCGCGCTGATCACGGGCGGCGGTAATTTCCCTTTCTTGCGAACCGGTGTAAAGCCGACATCGAGCTTGTAGGCCAAGACCGCACCAAAGAGAAACCCGCGGGCATCAATACCCACAATCTTTTCAACCCCCGAGTCTTTGTAACGGTCATAGAATCGATCGCAGGACCATTTAAACGCCTCCGGGTCCTGCAACAAGGTCGTGATGTCTCGAAACGTCACCGGATCTATAGGCCAGTGTGGAACCGATCGAATTTTTTCCGTTAGGTCCATAGCATTCACCTCATTTTATTTTCGCAATGGCGTTGATCAGCAGCTTTACCACATTTGATGCGTTCTGGTTGAACACTTCCAATATCTCATTCCAGGTCACCGGTGCCTCATCTTCTTTCCAGCAGTCATAATCGGTGGACATGGCCACCGCCGCGTAGGGAACTTCAAGCTCATTGGCCAGGATCGCCTCTGGTGCAACGGACATATTTATCACATCCGCGCCCCATATCCGATACATTTTGGATTCCGCCTTGCTCGAAAATCGCGGGCCTTCGATGGTGATGACGGTCCCATGCGCATGCACTTTCAGCTTTAGGTCGGTAGCGGACTCCAGCAGGGCCTGCCGCAGGCCGCTGTCAAACGGCTCTGCCATGGAAGTATGCCTGGCCCCCTCTTCAAAAGATTCGAAAAAGGTGGTTTGGCGATGACGCGTGTGATCGATGAATTGATCCAGGATAATAAAATCGCCCCGGCCGATCTGTTCGCGCAAACTGCCGCAGGCGGTGGTAGCCAGGATGTGTGTCACCCCCTGGTCTTTCAACGCCCGAATATTGGCGCGGTAGTTCACCTGGGTCGGGCTGAACTGGTGTTTTTTTCCGTGTCGCGCGATCAGAACGACCTCTGTGCCGTTCAGGCGCCCGCACGTCAAGGGCGAGGATGGGTCACCATAAGGTGTGCTGACAGTTAGGTGCTCAGATGTTTTTAACAAGTCCGGATCATCGAGTCCCGATCCACCGATAATGCCAACTTTAATCATCCGCCGCCGCTCCTGTACCTATTCAATTCCGGAAAAATTGTTGTATTGGAAATAGATGGTCGTGTCAATGAATCAGTTGGGCCGGTTGGGCCGGTTTGCCGGTCGAGCCGGTTAATCGATAACAATTGACAGCAGTTTTGGCCTGGGTGATGCGATAGACGGTCTTTATACCCCTCATTATCATCCCCTTTTAATAAATCTCTCTTTTTTGATGTAGCCTGATGAGGGCCAATCCTGTTTTTTTGAATCGACAACAATCCTTAAACCGGCTTAACTGGCAAACCGGCCAACAGGCCCAACCAAATTGTGTATTCATCCAAAAACTATCGAGCCCCGATAAGGCCGCGGCCTATTTCTCGGCCCAACGCTTCGACTTCTTTTATCAGGGAAACCAGATCGATGGTGATTAGCTCCCGATCTTGAACAATCCATCTCCCGCCAATCATCACATGATGGACATCAGACCCGCGGGCGGCATAGACGATGTGCGACGCAGAGTGATATAGCGGCAACAGGTGGGGCTGCCTCATATCGAGAACGATCAGATCCGCCTGTTTGCCGGCCTCCAAGGAACCAATCTGCTGTTCCAGGCCCAGCAACCGCGCCCCTGCGATGGTGGCCATTCGGATCACACTTGCGGCATCCAAAACCGTGGGGTTGAAGCGGTGTACCTTGTGCAGTCCGGCGGCTGAATTCATTTCACCGAACAGATCCAAGTCGTTGTTGCTGGCACACCCGTCTGTGCCCAAACCGATTGTCAGGCCGGCATCGATAAATTCGGGAACCGGTGCGATACCGGATGCCAGTTTCATATTGCTTTCGGGGCAATGGACGACACTGGCGCCACTGTCGACGATCATGGCAATATCGTCTGGATCCACCCATACCGCGTGGATCAAAACGCTCTTCGCATCCAGAACTCCAAGATCGTGCAAATAGGCGACGGGACTGCACCCGTTTGACTCTTGGCATTGCTGAACTTCGAACCGGGTTTCAGCCACATGAATTTGAAAGAGCACGCCCATCTGCGTGGCAGCCGCTTTGGCTGCCTGCAGCGTCTGCGGGGAACAGGTATAGGGCGAGTGGCAGAAAATCGACGGTTGCAGCAAATTCGATCGATCCTGCCACGCTTCGACAAACGACTTCGCAACATCGACATTCCGCACAGGATCGGGCACACCGGGTGCCGGAAAATCGATGACCCCCTGGCCGATAGCTGCCCGCATGCCGGTCATTGAAATTGCCTTGGCCACTTCTCCGGCATAAAAATAGCCATCACAGCATGTGGTAATACCGTTAAGCAGCATCTCGGCCGCAGATAGTCGTGTGCCCAAACCAACCGTCTGAGGTGAAATGTATTTTGCTTCGGCCGGAAAAACATAGTCGTTGAGCCACTGATCCAGTGCCAGATCATCGGCCAGGCCGCGGAATAGAGACATCGGCAGATGGGTATGCGCATTGACCAGCCCGGGCATTACCAATTTACCGGCACAATCGATGGATTCTTTTGCCTGCGGCAGTGGCGCACCAGTCGACGGCGACCACACCTTTTCAATTATGCCGTCGCGCACGGCCAGAGCGCCGTTTTCAATGTCACTGAACTCGGAATCCACGGTCAGGATGCGGGCGTTGAAAAACAGGGTGTCGGCTTTTTTCATAGTTGTTTGATCACATGGGTGATTATATCCACCATCCGGGGTGCGGTCGACTCGGCCACGGCGATGATCTCAGGCACATCGGCCGGTATGGGATGGTCTGGCTCGCAAACATTGGTAATCGCGGATAAACCCAGCACCTCCATTCCGGAATGAACGGCGGCGATGGTCTCCATAACAGTTGAAAATCCGACCGCGTCCGCTCCGATTGTCCGCAAATAACGCATTTCAGCCGGTGTTTCCAAGGCCGGCCCCTTCAAACCGGCATAAACGCCTTTTTGGATAGAGACCTGGTGCTCCTGCGCCCCTTCAAACGCCCAATCGCAAAGCCGTCTCGAATAGGCTACAGTCATATCCGGAAAGCGCGGGCCCCAGGAGTCGTCATTGGGACCGGTCAACGGATTGCGGCCCGTCAGGTTGATATGGTCGTCTATGATCATGATATCCCCGGCACTCAAACGTGGATTGAGACCGCCGGAGGCATTGATAATCACCAGCGTCTTGATGCCAAGGGCTTGGAACACCCGAATGGGAAAGGTCACTGCTTTGGGTGAATACCCCTCATAGAGATGAAACCGTCCTTCCATCACCGCCACGCAGCATCCGGTCAGGGTACCGATCCGCATGCGTCCTCGATGTGAAATAGCCGTTGATACCGGAAACAATGGAATGGTGTGATAGTCGATGTCGTGGTGCGTCTGCAAGCCGGCCGCGACCGCCCCCAGGCCCGTACCGGTAATAATTGCCGCTTGGGGAGGTGATTCGAAATAGCTTCTCAAATATTCGGCGGCTTCATTGGCCGCCTGTGCATCATGCCTGGGTTCTGATTGCATCATCGCACCTTTGAAAACCATACGGTAAGGGTGAGGCTCGAATTAGAGTCTACTTACTTGATATGGCCCGATAACTCAACGGGCAATCGCTTGATTGCTTTTGATCTTCTTTTAGCATGTCGTTATGATTGACTTTTAATATGCATTATGAGATGCTGTCAGGCTGAATTTTAAGCATCCTGCCGGTCCGTGCAGCGGTCTGATCCTCGCCGCCTTGCATGAGCCGAACGGTAGTTTGCATCCATTCGGAAATGGTAGTAAAAACAAAAAAGGAGAATAAACGCATGAACCCTGCCATGCGCCCGGAACACCCTGATATCACAGATGAAATGTGGACTAAAATCGATCAAATCATTCAAACCAACCGCCCCATCGCCGGTTCGATAATCACGACGCTCAGAGAGTGTCAGGAAGTCGTTGGATACCTCCCGGTCGAGTTGCTTGATTATATCAGCACCGGGTTGAACCTGTCGCGCAGCGAGGTTTACGGGGTGGCATCTTTCTATGCCCTGTTTTCCATGGAACCCAAAGGCCGTCATACCATCAAGCTCTGCCTGGGAACGGCTTGCTATGTCAAAGGCATCAAAGAGGTCATGAGCCGGATTGAAAATGAGTACAATATCAACGAAGGCGAAACGACCGAAGACAGGCGTTTTTCGCTCGAAGGCGTCCGTTGTCTGGGGGCCTGCGGGTTGGCACCGGTCATGGTGATCGGGCCGGACACCCATGGTGATGTGAGTTCCGACAAAATAATCGATATTCTTGAGAAATATGAATAGGCAGCGGAGTCTCTGCCAGCCATTAGGGAAGCAAAAATGAAAATTTCTGAAGTTGTCGATATTCTTAAGGCAAAAGTGCTGGTCGGTGAGGATCAGATGGATACGGTCATTACCGGTGGTGGCGCGGCGGACTTGATGGACGATGTCCTGGCCGCTGCGGCAAAGGGATGCGCCCTGCTCACCGGGGTCACCACGGTAGAAGTCCTCCAGACGGCCAAAATCGTACAAGTAGGAGCGGTGGTGATCGTTCGGGGCAAGGAGCCGCCGGAAGATATGGTTGCTCTGGCCCGCAATTACAATATCCCACTACTATTGACCGACTACTCTCTGTTTGTTGCCTGCGGCCGTCTCTACATGAACGGGATCAGAGGATTGGACGGCTCGTGGTGATCCTTTAGGAGTAAAACTATGCCGAAGTTTACTGTTGATGATCTTAAAAGCATCAAAAAGCAGCGCACTGCCCGCACGAACTTTGAAGACAAGACCTATTTGTTGATCTGCGGCGGAACGGGCTGCCATGCCACCGGAAGCATCAAGGTCATGGATGTGCTGCAAAAAGAGCTAACCGCGAAAGGCTTGCAGGAAAAAGTGGAAATCGTAGAGACCGGCTGCAATGGTTTTTGCGCTGTCGGTCCGCTGATGGTCGTCAAACCGGGTGATATTTTCTATCAAAAAATCAAGCTGGACGACATCCCCAAGATTGTCGATGAGCATCTGGTCAATGGAAAGCCGGTGAAAAAACTGCTCTACAAGGACCCGGCCAGTAAAGAAATTATCGCCACCCTGTCCGACATCCCGTTTTTTGCCCACCAGCAGCCCGTTTCATTGCGGAACAAGGGCGTCATCAATCCGGAGTCCATTGATGATTACATCGCCCGGGACGGATACCTGGGGGCCGCACGCGCATTGAACGAAATGACGCCGGAAGAGATCATCGAGCAGATGAAAATATCGGGTCTGCGCGGACGGGGGGGTGCCGGCTTTCCCACAGGTGTCAAATGGTATTTTGCCAGCCAAAGCCAAAGCGATGTCAAATACGTGCTGTGCAATGCAGATGAAGGCGACCCGGGGGCGTTTATGGACCGCAGCATCCTGGAAGCGGATCCGCACGCCGTGGTTGAGGGAATGATCATCGCAGCCAGGGCCATCAACGCCACCAAGGGGTATGTCTATGCCCGAACCGAATACCCGCTGGCCATCAAGCGTCTGCAGATGGCCATCGACGCAGCAAAAGAGCGTGGTCTTCTGGGCGAGGGCA
>JASFGJ010000169.1:0-7953 GCA_050123815.1 Desulfobacteraceae bacterium | reverse complement strand
TATAGGCTTTAAGATAGGATAGACGAGGATCTGCATAAGATGCAAGAGTTGAATTGGCGCAACTTGCCGCCTTTAGGGCCAGGCAAGAAATAATTCCACCAGATTGCGCAAAACAACGCGATTTGGGATTCGTCTACAAGCCACATCCGCCAATGCATATCAGGAGATGTGCCGGTGAATGGATAGACTTCAATATAATAGTTTTGAAAAGACTATTTCTTGGATGATGAGTAGCCGTCTGCGTACCAGCCGCCCCCTTTAAGTTCAAAGGTACAGGGCGACATGATCTTTTTGGCCTTTTCATGACATTTGGGGCACTCGGAGGATTTTGTACCCATGGAAACCAGCTCCTCAAAGTTGTTTCCGCAATCACATTCAAATTCGTATACCGGCATTTTTTAAACCTCTATAGACCCGTAGTGGGCTTTTTTTTAGCTAATTTAGGAGCCAATGGAGCCGTTGTCAAGATTTATTCAGAAAAACAGGGGAGGACCGCGCCGGGGGGAACCGAAACGCCGCCCTCCCCTGATGATGAGGAGGAGGTCAGATGCGATACACGAGTAATATATTTACGGTTTGATTTGAATACCCGTTGTACCCTGTCCACGCCTGCGTATCAGCAGGTCGATGTTATCGTCTTGATCCACTGACGCCATGAGGTGCCGGTAATCTTCAATGCTCTTGACTTTCTTGCGGTTGATACCTTTGATGATGTCGCCGATGCTTACACCGGCCTTGTCGGCTTTGCTGTTTCTTTCAACTTCGATGACCAGCACGCCGGTGTCATCTTCATCCAAACCGAACTGACGGGCACGCTCCGTCGTGAGCTCCGCAACCTCAAGCCCCAATTCATCACGGCTGCTATCCTTGCTGGCCATCTGAACTTTGTCATCCGCTTGCTTGGCGACCTTCACCATGATCGTTTTTTTCTTTCCGTCGCGGATCAATCTCACCTTGGTCTTGTGACCGACCGGTGTATTGGCGACAATGTTCGCCAACTCGCGCCCGGAAGCGACTGCTTGACCGTCCACCGAAACGATGATGTCGCTGGCTTTGATTCCGGCTTGATCCGCCGGATCTCCCGGCACAACCTTTTCAACGAATACACCGGAAAAGGGTTTGAGCTGATAGTAGCTCGACAGGTTCTCATCCAGATCGCGTATCTGAACGCCCAGCCAACCGCGTGTTACTTCGCCCTGCTCTTTTAATTGAGCCACGACACGCTTGGCCATATTCACGGGGATGGCAAATCCAATGCCCTGTCCCCTGGCCACGATGGCCGTGTTGATGCCGACAACCTGGCCTTTGAGATTGAGCAGCGGGCCGCCGCTGTTGCCCGGATTGATGGACGCGTCGGTTTGGATAAACTCATCGTAAGGCCCTGCGCCGATAATCCGCTCTTTGGCACTCACAATACCGGCCGTGACCGTCTGCTCCAAACCGAACGGACTTCCGATGGCCACCACCCAGGTGCCCACCTTGAGCTTCTCCGAATCTCCCAATGGCAGGGCCTCCAGATTCGGTGCGTCTTCAATCTTGATCAGGGCCAGGTCCGTTTTGGAGTCGCGTCCCACGATCTTGGCGCTATATTCTTTGTTGTTGGAGAGCTTGACTTTGATCTGGTCTGCGTCGGCGACCACATGGTTGTTGGTAACGATGTAGCCTTCCTTGTCGATGATAAATCCCGATCCAAGGCTTCGCTCTTTATACTCCCGGCCGGGATCATTCTGGTTGGGGCCGAAAAAGTCTTCAAAGGGGTTTTGGCGATTACCGAAGGGCTCACCGAAAAAATGGCGAAATACACGTCCGCCACCTTTAATGGTGCGTACCGTTCGTATATTGACGACACCGGGTGCCGCTTCTTCAGCCAACCGGGTAAAGTTGGCCGGTACCATCGGCACCTGCTCCGAATCGGCCAATCCGGGTTGTGCCCCGGTTGTCACCAGCAGCATCAGGCTTAGGAATAAAGTAGCAATATAGGATGAACATTTTCGCATTTAGGTATCCTCCTGAACTCGGTGGTTCGTTTTCATGTGTCATACTTATAACGCCTCAAGATGACCGCAAGATGATCTATTGATTACCATTTGATCATGTTCAGTGGGTATCAGGCATTGGCTGAATCTAATGCAGGAAAATCAACCGTAAAGGTGCTGCCCGATCCTGCGGTGCTATGAACGCTGATATCGCCACCATGTGCGCGCGCGATGGCGCGGGCCAGACTCAGGCCAAGTCCCGCACCCTCCTGGGATCTGCTGTGATCCCCTCGGAAAAAGCGGTCGAATATCCTGGTCAGGTCCTCTGTTTCAATACCGATGCCACTGTCCGTCACCTGCAGCAACAGGCGGCTGCCCCCTCGACTGCACAGGGAAACCTCCACCTTGCCTCCGCCATCGGTGTATTTAATGGCATTGTCGATAAGGTTGGCCACCAAACGCTGAAGCATGGCCCGATCACCCATGACCATCCCGTCTGCACGAATTTCGCAAGCAAGTTCAATGGCTTTATCTTCAGCCAGAGGTTGAAACAGTTCGCAAGCATCCTGAATCAGTACACCAAGATTGATCGGATGTCGCTCGTCCGGTGCGAGTTCCCGTTCCGTACGGGATATTGTGAGCATTGTGTTGATCATATCGAGCAGGCGGTCGCTTTCCTCAATGGTGCTGGCCGCCATCTGTTGATAATCATCGATGCTCTGTTGGCTGGTCAAAGTGACTTCGGCAAGCCCCCGGATCCTGGTAATGGGACTGCGCAAATCATGAGCAATGTTGTCGTTCATCTGCCGGATACCAGTTACCAGAATTTGGATGCGGTCGAGCATCTGGTTGAATGTATGGGCCAGCAGGTCGACTTCATTGTGGCGGCGTTGGATCGGAACCCGTGCATCCAGGTCAACTTCCGATATCTGCTGTGCCGTGCGTGTAACCGTCGCCACCCCGGACAAGGCCCGCCGCGCCATAAACCACCCAATGCAGGCCGACACGACAAGCAAACCTGACATGATCAGAACAAACAGCCTTTTGAACGCTTGAAGCAGCCGCCCCTCGGCGCGCATGGCATACCCCATCTGCAACACGACGGCATCATCGATGCGGTAGTAGATAATTCGGGCGCCGTGCTGGAACCCCTTTCCATCATAACTCAGAAACAGATGATTTCGACTGCCCAGGACTGTATTTACCGCGCGACGATCGATCCCCACATTTTTCCAATACACCATATTGGAAGACGAAAAAACGATGCCACTGGGATAAAAGAGGCGATAGAACATCTCCCGCTCCCCGGTCGACTGGGCATGCAGCACGGCGGCGCGCCTGAGCATACTGCTGCCCTGGAGCGCGTATATCCTTTTGAGCTCCTTGCTTTTGCTTAGAAGGTCCTCGTCCATGCGCTGATAGATCATTGCACGGATGGACATATAAAATAAGGCGAACACGATGGCCGCAGAAACGACGAATATCAACGCGTACCAAAGCGTCAGCCGAAATGCCAGCGAGCGCCACAATCTATTGATCTTGGCGAAGAACATAGCCGACTCCGCGAACCGTATGAATCAGATTGAACCCGAATCCCTTATCGATCTTGTCCCGCAAACGGCAAATGCGTGCTTCGACGACATTGGTCTGCGGATCGAAATTATAATGCCAGACGTGTTCCATGATCATGGTCTTGGAAACCACCTTGCCCGTATTGCGCATCAGATAGGCCAGCAGTGAATACTCAAGCGGTTGCAGTTCGACCCGCCGGCCGCTGCGCGTCACTTCCCTGGTGATCAGATCGAGGCGCAGATCATGCACTTCAAGATGGGTGGGTTCGCTTTGGCCGCTGCTGCGGCGCATCAATGCCTGTACACGCGCCAACAGTTCGGCAAAGGCAAAGGGTTTGGGCAGGTAGTCATCGCTGCCGGTCTGCAGCCCTTTGACGCGGTCGTCCACCGAGTCTTTGGCGCTCAGAATGATCACCGGGGTTGAAATTTTCTGGTTTCTGAGATTTTCGATTACCGACAGCCCGTCCAGTTTCGGCAGCATCAAGTCTACGATGATCACATCATAGGGCTCGGTCAAACCAAGATCCAGGCCGCGGACCCCATCAGCGGCATGGTCGACCGCAAAGCCCGCAGCCTCGAGCCCCTTGATCACAAACGAGGCGATTTTACGATCATCTTCAATCAGGAGCAGTCGCATGGCGTTTCCCTCACGTTGTCTGTTGAAGCCTATACTAAGTGTCCTCGAATATAACCAATTTGCAGAAAAGTAACAAGCCGGCGCAGATTGCCGGCCTTGAGCCCGCGGGGACAATGGATGCCACTCCATCGCTCGGCTTGTTTTGAAATATTCGAGCAGATCGACTAAATGAAAGGCCTTGGGGTGGGTTCGCGTAAAATTAAATTTGCATTTTTACGTGTTGAGGCGTCTGCCTGGCACGATGCGAAAGCGTCGGAATATCGAGATATGTCAAGCTTTTGCAACGCAGCCAGGCAGGATGTATCGGCATCTGAAATGGACCCAAAGACGTTTTTGAGACGGCTTGTAGAATCTTTCATCAAAAACCTCAAGCCATTGTTATGTTATGGCTTATTTATCTCAATCAGTTCCAATCGTTCATTGGTTTCGGGATTCAACTCAAGAACAAAACCGATGCCGGGGGCATAAAACTTAAACTCCAATACGTCTGGATCAATTGGTGTGAATTCACCTGTTTTAAGCACATCGCTGGAATAATTGCCAAATGGTACGCTAACCGACGCTTCTCCAAGATTTATGACTGTTGCCATATCTTCGGCATCGCCCAGGGCAAATTCCTGACGATAGTAGTCGCCTGGCTGCGGATTGGCCATCATGATAATCCCGGGCTTCGCGTATTCTTTACCGGCCCTCCAGGAGCCCTCCAGATCGGCCAATTCACCGTTTTCATAATTTTTTGAAATTTCACCAAAGTACCATACGTTTCCGTCATTATCCTGGGCATACCAATCAACCGTGTCCTCAATGACTTCACCGTCAAGGGTGACAATATCGCGAACCGCTGCACACCTGAAAATCAGGCCGGATTCCTCCGGATATTCGATTTCCTTTATCTCATCGGTCACGGTCACTGTGATGATCTCGGTTCCTTCGTCGGTTTCACTACGGTAAATCCATTGACTACCGGCAACCAGGGAAAAGTAGGTATTGGCATTCGCATTCGTTATGGTTTCAGGATCAACAAAATCAGCCGGAAAAAGATCCGGATCATAAGGTTCTTCACCAAGTTCGTCGCATACCTTTTGGCGTGCCTCGAGTTGTTCCTTGCACAACTCCCTGGCTTCCATCATCTCTTCTCGGGCTGCTTCCTTACATTCTTTGCTGGCCGCCCGATCGGATACATTGCCGCAGTTGCCGATAGCAATCCAGTAATCGCTTTTTACTTCCGCGTGACAGGCCCTAAAAGCAGCCGATGAGGTCATCGAACAGTGATGGTCTCTTTGGGCGAGTTCTTTTCCAAATGCCAGGGCTGTGTCCGAACCAAACCCCACAAAACTTATAACGGCCATAAAGACTGCCGTCGCTGTTATGGCCCTAAACTTAAAAAATACCGCTTCGTCTCTTTTGATTGCATCAAATGTGGTCATTTCTCTAACTCCTTTGTTGATAGGCTACTGAAAACCATTAAAAAAAATACCAAACCGAGTACTGCTGGTGAGAGAATGACCAATAGAGTTTATCGCAAGATTATCCAAATATTATCGTGTGATAATATTGAATATTTGTGCAAATAATCTTAAGAAGGTTCTGGTTATTGAATAAAGGAGTTGGAAATGGCTTTGGTTACCATGCGAAACATCCGCTGGGGCTTGGGGGGCACCCCGCTGATTGAAGATGCCTCGTTTCAAATCGAACCCGGCCAGCGCATCTGTTTGCTGGGACGCAACGGTGTCGGAAAATCCACCCTGCTAAAGCTCATCGAGGGAGTCCTGGATGCCGACAGCGGCGATGTCTGGCGAAAGCAGGGCCTGACCATTTCCGCATTGAAGCAGGAGGTCCCCGTCGAATCGGACAGTACCGTTTTCGAAATGGTGGCAAAGGGCCTCGGACAGCTGGGCCGCACACTGGCCGAACACCATCGCCTGGCTTCGATCACAGATACCGCCGGTAAATCCGAAGTGGCGCTCAGGATGGAGAAGCTGCAACGACGGCTGGATGCGCACGATGGATGGCCGCTGTCACAACAGATCGGCCAAACCTTATCTCGGATCGGAATCGATCCAACCCTCCAATTTGACAATCTTTCCGCCGGCATGAAACGACGCGCGCTGTTTTGCCGGGCCATCGCCGGAAACCCCGACCTGCTCCTGCTCGATGAGCCGACCAACCACCTGGACATCGAAACCATCGTGCAGATCGAGCAATACATCCTGCGTCACGTTAAAACAGTTCTGTTTGTCTCTCATGACCGCGCGTTTGCACAGCGATTGGCCAACCGCGTCCTTGAACTGGATCGGGGTCGGCTGGCTTCCTACACCTGTGATTACAAAACGTTTCTAAAACGAAGCCGTGCAGACGAACAGAGCGAACAAAAGCGGCAACAGCGCTTTGACAAAAAGCTGTCACAGGAAGAGGCCTGGATTCGCCAAGGCATCAAAGCCCGCAGGACCCGAAATGAAGGACGCGTGCGGGCCTTGATGAAAATGCGGCAGACCTATCGTGAACGGCGGCAGACGGTTGGCAATGTGCGTCTGCGGCTCCAGGAAGCAGAGCGCGCGGGCAAGATGGTCATCGAAGCCAAAGCCGTCAATTATGCATATGGCGGAAAATCTTATATCTCTGATTTTTCCACGGTCATCATGCGGGGAGACAAAATCGGGCTGATCGGCCCAAACGGCGTGGGCAAAAGCACCCTGCTGAAAATCTTTCTTAAACAAATTGCGCCGGACAGCGGCAGCGTTCGGCATGGAACCAAACTCCAGGTGGCCTATTTCGATCAATTGCGCGATCAGCTGAAACCGGACAAAAGCGTGGTTCAAAACATTGGAGAAGGGAACGATTTTATTGTCTTCAACAACCGCAAGCGCCACGTCATTTCTTACCTCCAGGATTTTCTTTTTACCCCGGACCGGTGCCGCACACCGGTTCACATCCTTTCGGGAGGTGAAAAAAACAGATTGCTGCTGGCAAAATTGTTTGCCAAACCGGCAAATGTCCTGGTCCTGGATGAGCCGACCAACGATCTTGATATGGAAACCCTGGAGCTTTTGGAAGAGTTGTTGCTGGCGTATTCCGGAACGTTGCTGCTCGTCAGTCATGACCGCGCGTTTTTAAACAACGTGGTGACAGGGACGCTGGCATTTGAAGGCAACGGCCTGATACGAGCGTATCCCGGCGGGTACGATGACTGGCTCGAGCAACGGCCCAATTCCAAGCCATCGCGCAAAGACGAAAACCAAACCGAGCCGAAACAAAAAACCAAGCTCGCGCCGCAAAGGCCTCACAAGTTGGGTTACAAGGAGCAACGTGAGCTCGAGGCGTTGCCGCAGCGGATTGAAACATTGGAAGCCGAACAACAAATGCTTTACAAAACCGTTTCGGACCCTGATTTTTACAAGAATGAAAAGGCTAAAATCACCGCTACCCGATCACGACTGGAAACGGTGGAATCAGAAATCGCCCTTGCCTACGACCGCTGGCAATCCCTTGAAGAATATAACAAATCATCGCCCGGATGATTCTCAATTTCACGTAAGCGTTGGCGTGTGGTTTTCACGAGAAGGGCCACGGGCAGGCAGTTCTATAAAAAAAGAAGTGCCGGCCTGCTTGGAGGTTTCAAAGTAGACACGACCACCAAGTAACTGTTCCCCTATCAATTTCATCGAATAGGTGCCCAACCCGCGGCCGGATTCATTCTTGGTGCTGAAATTTCGCTGAAATATTCTGCGGGTGATGGATGGTGCGATGGGCTGGCTGTTCCAGACGCTGA
>JASFGJ010000168.1:0-7959 GCA_050123815.1 Desulfobacteraceae bacterium | reverse complement strand
GCGAAAAAAGCGGTTATCGCCAGGGGGTATACCAAAAACGACCGGGTGCAATCCGCTCTCGAACTGGGGGCAAGCTTTATCCATAAACCCTATTGCATGGAAGAGATCGCCAGGGCCGTCAAAAGTATGCTTAACGGCGATTTAGCAACTTAACACTGCGCTGAATTATAAAAAACGTCGGTTCCTGGAAAAAGCACGTGCGAATCAGGATGTCGGTATTTCGTATTTCTTTAATAATGCATAGATACGCGGTTTGCTCAGGCCCGAGAGTTGGCTGATACGGTTGAGATCTTTTTGGGTATGGGACATCAACTGCTTCAGATAGACACATTCGAGCTGTTCCGTCACCTGATCCCGAATCTGTTTGAGGGTAGGGGGCGGGTGCGTGAAACGCACGGGGATGGAAAAGCTCTCTCCCTGCAGGGGCGCAACACCGGGGGGGGATTCAAGGCAGGTTTGCCGTTTTTCGTTGATGCTGGATTTAATAAAGTGCAGCCGCACATCGCGCGGCAGATGCATGGGAAAAAGCGTCGGTGCCTCCCGATCCGCCAGGATGGCCTTTTCCAGGGTGCTGATCAACTCCCGGACGTTTCCCGGCCAGTGGTATGCCGCAAGGGCCTCCACAAACTCGGGAACGAAACCTTTGTTTTCCATACCGTGATGCCGGCACATTCGATCGATATAGTACAAAACCAACTCCCTGATATCCTGTTTGCAGGCACGCAACGGCGGCAATTCGATAGAGAAGGTGCGCAGCCGGAATAGAAGATCTTTGCGAAAATGGCCTTCGTCAACCATCTTGTCCAGGTCGCGATTGGTGGCGCAGATCAATCGGAAGTTGCTTTTGATCTCCTGTGTGCTGCCAACGGGTTTGAAGCGGCGTTCCTGCAGCACGCGGAGAAACTTCTTTTGGATCGACAACGGCAATTCGCCGATCTCGTCCAGAAACAAGGTGCCGCCGTCAGCCTCCTTGACCAGCCCGTCACGCTTGCAATCGGCCCCGGTAAAGGCCCCTTTGACATGCCCGAACAACACGCTTTCCACCAATTGCTCCGGCAACGCCGCGCAGTCGACGACAACAAAGGCGCGTTCGGGAGCAAGGCTGTTTTCATGGATCACCCTGGCAAAGAGTTCCTTGCCGGTTCCGGTTTCGCCGGTGATCAACACATTGGCGTCGCTGCCGGCGCATTGCGCCACAAGGTCGAGCCTGGTATTGAGTTCAGGGCTGCTGCCGATGATTTTGGGTCGCTTCAGGGTCATCAGGGCCGGTTTGCCATCGCTTTTTTTTATGGCCCTGTAATCCAGGGCTCTGGTCAATTGCAGTTCAATCTCCTGTTTTAAAAGGGGCTTCTGGAGATAATCCCAGGCGCCGGAGTTGATGGCCGCCTCGGCACTCTGGGCGCTGCCTTCGCCGGTGATGATGATGACTTCGGGGCCGGACTCCGCCTGCCGAATGGTCGGCAGGAGTTCCAGGCCGCTGCCGTCCGGCAGATTGACATCCAGAAAGACAATATCAAAGGGCGCCAGCGGAAGCATCTCGGTACCGTCGGCCAGTGTCTCCGCCACCATAACGGTATGCTTGAGCCGGGTCAGCTGAAGAACCAAAGCGTTTCGAATCATGGGATCATCATCGACAACGAGTATGTTGGCCATTTATGGCGCTCCCTTATTATAGTTCCTAATTGTCACCCTTCGTCGACTTACGGTTATCCAGGACTCTGCGAATCACTGTGGCCATATTGCGCCTTAGAATGGGTTTGTAAATGATGTCCTGCAGACCGTGTTCGGCGATCTTTTCTTCATTCATGGTGACATCGAATCCCGTACACAGCACTATGGGAAAGCCCGATCTTATCTGGAAAATTTTTTCGGTCAGGTCCAGGCCGGTCATTTTGGGCATGGTCATATCGGTAACCACCAGGTCAAAGCTGTCCGGATCGGTTTTGAAAACGTCCAGAGCCGCCATGGCGCTGGTTTTTGCAGTCACACGGTATCCAAGGGATTCGAGCATGCGTTGAACAATGTCTACGATCATGGTCTCGTCGTCGACAAACAAGATGGACTCACTGCCCGTGGGAATCGGCATCTCCAGGATTACGGCAGGTGCCATGGCAGGTTCCTGGGCCGGAAACAATATTTCAAAGGTGCTTCCCTCTCCCATTTGGCTGTGAGCGTATATAAAGCCGCCGTAACTTTTGACAATGCCATGGACCACCGAAAGGCCCATGCCGGTTCCCTCTCCTCTTTTCTTGGTGGTGAAAAAAGGATCGAAGATTCTGTGGAGATATTGCGCATCGATACCATGGCCCTGATCTGAAACCGCCAACCGAATATATGCTCCCGGCTTGGCGCCCGGATAGCGCCGGCGATCGTCCCCATGATCAATGGTGATATCGGTCAACTGCACCTCGAGAACCCCGCCGCTGTCTCGCATGGCTTGCGCTGAATTGGTGCAAAGATTCATCACGATCTGATGAATCTGGGTGGGGTCCGCCAGTGCGGAGGCCTTGGACAGAATCTTGAGGCGTATCTCGATGGTTGCCGGCACCGAGGCCCGGATCAGCTTGAGTGCTTCTCTGACCGGCAGGGCGACCCGGATCGGCTTGAGTTCCTGAACGGTCTCCCGGCTGAACATCAGAATCTGATTGACCAGCTCTTTTGCCCGCCCGCTGGCTTCCAGCACCTGGGTCAAATATTTGAAGGCTTCCGATTCCGGATCAAGAATCGATATGGACAGTTCCGAGTACCCGGTGATGGCGGACAGGATGTTGTTAAAATCATGGGCGATACCGCCGGCCAGCTGCCCAATCGCTTCCATCTTCTGGACCTGCCGCAGCTGCACTTCAAGATTTTTTCGTTCGGTAATGTCCTCCTTGACCGCCACGTAATGGGAAATGACATTGTCCGTATCTCTGATGGGAGAGATGGTGGCCTGCTCCCAGAACAGCTCACCGTTTTTTTTGCGATTGTGGAACTCCCCCCGCCAAACGCCGCCCGAGCTGATGGTCTTCCAAAGCCGGCGATATTCGTCTGCCGGTGTTTTTCCGGATTTAAGAATTCTGGGGTTCTGCCCCAATGCTTCGTCAAGGGAATAACCGGTGATCTGGGTGAATCTGGCATTGACGAACTCGATCTTGCCCTCGACATCGGTGATCACGATGGAGACCGGGCTTTGCTCGATAGCTTGTGAAAGCTTGCGGATGGACGCCTCGGCCTGCTTGCGTTCGGTAATGTCTTCGGAAATGCCCAGCAGGTATTGAGGCGTCCCGGTTTCGTCCAGAATGGGTATTTTTTTGGTGTGCAGGATCCGCTCTTGATTGCTTTTGGTGCTGATGGTCTCTTCGGGGATGTCCACAAGTTCCATTGATGCGAGCACCTTGCGGTCTTTTTCAGTGAAAAAATCCGCCTCTTCCTTGGGAAAAAAGTCGTAATCGCTTTTGCCGAGCAGCTCTTCCCGTTGAAATCCCAGAAGCTGCTCGCCGGCCTTGTTGAATCTTACGAAGCTGAGGGTTTGGGCCTCTTTTACGAAAATCATGTCGGGGATGTGTTCCACGACCTTATCGAGAAATTCTTCATTCTGGCGCAGATCGCGATAGGTCAGCAGGCTGCTCAGCGCATCGGCAAGGCGCCTGCCGATGGCCTCGAACATCCGCATCTCCTCCGCCGTCCAGTGGCGGGCGTAAATACACTGATGCATTCCGAACTGCCACGGACTGCCGGTTTTGGGGTAGATGGCCATGGACATGAACGATTTAATATTGAATTGCTTCGACACATCCTCGGGAAGCTCATGGGGCGTACCCGGCCCGAAGGCCACCGGACCATCCGTGGCCAGCAAAATGCGAAGTGTCTCGGCGACCTGCGGATCCATCGGTATCGCTTGCTTCAAATCCTGCACGCCGGGATACTCCGGCTTGTGGCGCTCCATCGGAGAGGACCACTGCGGTGACTCGGGATCGCAGGGATACATAAGAAACGCTCGATCGCAATCGAAGATCGCAATCACCACGTCGAGCAAATCCTTCATCATCTCTTCGAGATCATCGGCGCCCTGAATGGCCTGATTGACTCGATCCATGCTTTCAAAGAATCTGAGACTGGCCAGTCGCTCGCGATCGGCCTGTTTGCGTTCGGTGATGTCCACCAGTGTGCCCACCGTGCCGGCCACGCAATCGTTGGCGTCAACAAATGAGGCCTTGTGGAAAATCACATCCCGGTGCCTGCCGTTTTCGTATATGCCGCTGACTTCATATGTCTGCACACCCGGGTTGCCGAGCAACTCCAAATCCGCCGCATGGTGTTTCTCGGCGCGCTCCTTCGGAAGCACCTCATGCACCGTTTTTCCCACAACATCCTTTTTCGGCAAGCCCATAAACGACTCGAAGGCCGCATTGCAGTCGAGATACGATCCTTGCGCATCCTTGTAGTAGACCGGAATGGGAATGGTGTCGAGCAACTGCTGGAGAAACAGAAATTGTTCATGCAGCCGAATTTGCGCCTGTTTGCGTTCCCTTCGGTTTCGCGCCTCCTGCAGCGCCCGCTCGACGGCCGGCGCGAGACGCGACAGGTTCTGCTTGAGCACGTAATCGGTGGACCCCTTGGTCAGCGCCTCGATGGCCGCCTCCTCGCCCATGGCGCCGGATACAATGATAAAGGGGACATCCGGACACACTTCCTGCACCAGCCCCAGTGCCGCTATGCCGTCGTACATCGGCAGCTGGTAGTCGGCCAGAATGATGTCCATCCCGCCATTGCGCAGGGCGCTCTCAAACGCGTCGCGCGTTTGGGCGACAGCGATGCGGCAAGCCAGGCCGGCTTCGGCGAGCTTGGCCTGAACGAGCTCCGCATCGGCCGGGTCATCTTCCAAATGCAAAATGTTGATCAATGGTGCCATCTTGGATCCTTCTTCGTGACGTCTGGGGCAATGTAAAGCAAACTAATCTAAAATAGGGAGTGCGCCGCCATAGTCCGGCGCGTCTCTTCCGCGTGTGATTTCATCGTGAAGCGATCCCAGATTCAATGCGCCCACCAACAGATTTATATGAGAGGGAAGGAGAGTTGCAGCAGAAACAGTTCAGTCGCGGTTCGCGGTGCCATATGTGAAAAATGGGGCAACATGCGTCTTTGGAAAATAAGTATGTCAAAAGCGTGCTGGGGTGTCAACTTTCTCGCCTCAGCCGCAGCGATTCTCGATGAATGCGATTCACTACAAGTCTTAAGGTTTTTCCAACAGGTGCGAGAAACAAATTCCGCGTTAATAGGCGTTGTGGAAGCGCGTCTTGCCGCGACATGTTCCTTGCATGGCTTAATTGTCGCGGCGAGACGCCGCTCCCACACCAAATCGTGTTCACCGAGAATTGCTGCCTCAGCCGCGCCTTGCGTGGTCGATCAAGAGGGGGACTTTTTGTGGAACGGCGCCAGAGAAAAATAAAACGTGGCTCCCCGGTCAACTTTTCCTTCGGCCCAGATGCGGCCGCCGTGCCGGGTGATGATGCGCTGCACATTGGCCAGCCCGATGCCGGTGCCCTCAAACTCCTCCATTCGGTGCAGGCGCTGGAACACGCCGAAAAGCTTGTCCACATACGCCATATTGAAACCGACGCCGTTGTCGCGTACAAAAATCACGGTTCCGGCATTTTGGCCGGGCTGTGAGCCGATTTCGATTTTGGTCTGCGGCCGGGGCCGGGTGTATTTCAGGGCATTGGACACCAGGTTGACAACAACCAACCGCAGCATGGCCTCATCGCCGCGCACCACAGGCAAGTCGCCGATGTGCCAGTCGATGCTTCTGTCGGCGGTGGCGGGTTCAAGTTCCCGGATGACCTCTTGGAACAGGGGGCCAAGCTTTACCTGCTGGAACGACATGGCCTTGCGCCCCATCCTGGAAAAGGAGAGCAGATCGTCGATCAAAACACCCATTTTCGTTGCCGAATCGGAAATGGTGTCCATGTAGTACTGGCTCTGTTGGTCGAGCGCTGCCCCCGCTTTCATTTTCAGCAGTTCAATATAACCGTCGATATGGCGCAGCGGTGCGCGCAGATCGTGGGAGACGGAATAGGCGAAGCTATCAAGTTCCTCGTTCGCTGACTGGAGTTGGGCGGTGCGGTCGGCCACCCGTTTTTCCAGATCGTTGATCAGGGTCTCCAACTGCAACGTCATCTTGTTGAATGCACCGGCCAGAAGCCCCAACTCATCGCCGCTGTTCACAACGACCCGGCGTGACAGATCACCGGCGTCAATGGCCCGGGCGGTTTCGGCAATATCTTCAATGGGCCGGACAATCCGCCGCACCAATAGAAAACCGAGGCCGCCGGCCGCCAGCAGGGCGATCAAAACGATGGCCAGCATAATAAGGACGGTTTGGACGGCCGGGGCCAGGGCCTCGGAAACCGGTCCTTCCACAAGAATATGAAATTGCCGGGCGCCAAAGCGGATGACCTGGCTGACCAGCACCGATTTTTCGCCGCTCAGGCCTGTCTGCACCCCGTCGACAACCGGCGGATCAAAGCGGGTGCCTCTGAGCACCACCGAAGGATCGCTATGGGCCACAACCCGTTTGCCGGCATCCACGATAAAGCTGGTCCCCGTTTGCCCCGGTCGTATTCCGGCCACCAGATCCCAGATCTCCTTTAAACGGACATCGGCCACGAGCACGCCTTCCGTTTTGCCGGTATCCAGGGCGATTATGGGCACGGCCATGATCATCAGCGGCTCCCCCGAAAGCTCCTGGAAACGCACCGGTCCAAAATAGGTTACACCCCGGGAGGTGGGGACCGTATATGACTCTAAATCTTTTCGGAACTGCACCGGCGAGTCGTGGTAGAGTTTTAACCTGGAGTGGTAGCTCAATACGCGCCCGTCGGCATCCAGTAAAAAAAGATCATCGATAGCGGGCTGCCGCGAGTGAAAAATGGACAACATCAGTTTTCGCCGCTCCGGATCCAGCTTCTGAAGGTCGATAATCCGGGTCAGCATCTGCATTCCGTTTTCCAGATTCCGGATGAGGGTTTGGACCCGGGAAGCGAGGCGCGTCGCCATTTCGCGCTGCAGACCGATGGCATCCCGGGTCTGGACGCCATAGGCCTTTAAAATGAGGATTAGCCCGACAATCAAAAGCGGTCCCACCGCAAGCCCGATAAAGGCCAATGTCCATCGACTCCGAATACTGTTTAGCATCTACGTTCCCCCTGAATAAACCGATATCAGCATATAGGATATCGGCTTGCCGCGATCTTTCATGAGATATAGCAGGTGCCCATCCATTTTCAAACCAACCCTAACGGACAATAAGATGGGCTTGGCGCAAAATTGCATCAGGCACAGTCAAGCCGATGATTTTAGCCACTTTCAGATTAATGGCCAGATAGAACTCGGCAGTTTCCACCGGCAAATCAGCCGGACCGGCCCCCTTGAAAATCTGATCGGCCATTCGCGCCGCCTGTTTACCAGCCAAAGACGGATCTTTACCAAAAGAGGTCAATACATGATTGCTCTGAACAGTTCTGATGTTGGCAGCCGATGTCGGCAGGTTGCGTTTGTTGGCTGCCGTCACCAAATCCGTCAGTCGCGTCGTCAACAAACTATCCGGCAGGAGAAAGACCGCATCGGCTTCAGCGGGTATGTTGAATACGGCGTTATTGAGCATTTCAGGATCATGGACTTCACGGATTATCAGCTCGACACCCAGCTTGGCCGCTGCGTTTCGCGCCATCTTCAAAGCCAGAACAGGACTTTTATCTTTTGGGTTGAACGGTATATAGATTTGTCTGATGTCAGGCGCTATGCGTACCAACCACTCGAGACGCCGCGCTTCCTGAAAGCCGAAAGCCACGCCGGTGATATTGCCGCCCGGGTGCTGCATGCTCTCTACGATTTCGGACCCCACCGGATCGGTCACCACCGAGAAAACCACCGGCAATCCAATGCCATCTGTCGCCTGCTTTGCCGCCAGGGTGGCGG
>JASFGJ010000167.1:0-7961 GCA_050123815.1 Desulfobacteraceae bacterium | reverse complement strand
GGCCCAGGATACGCTCTCCAAGGCGTTGAATAACCTCGCCGCCTTCCATCAACGGTTCGACTTCGACGCCCATTACCGTACCGCAGTCTTGCTCTGTGATGGTGCAGTCCTGCGCCACATCGGCCAGGCGGCGTGTCAGGTAACCGGAGTTGGCTGTTTTCAGAGCCGTATCCGCCAGACCTTTGCGGGCGCCGTGCGTCGAAATAAAATACTGCAGCACAGACAACCCTTCGCGAAAGTTCGCCTGGATCGGGGTTTCAATGATCTCGCCGGAGGGTTTGGCCATCAATCCGCGCATACCGGCCAGCTGGCGCATCTGATCCTTGCTGCCGCGGGCCCCGGAGTCGGCCATCATATAGATTGGGTTGAGGCTTTCGGCCAGGATGGGGCTGCCCTCTTCGTCCATGACCGGTCTGCCTTTCTCATCCAGCACCGGCGCGTTTTTCATGGCTTCCATCATTTCATTGGCCACATCATCGGTGGCTTTGGCCCAGATATCGACCACCTTGTTATACTTTTCACCCTGGGTGATCAGACCTTCGGTATATTGCCGGCCGATCTCGGAAACTTTCTGTTCGGCCTGCTTGAGCAAGTCCCACTTGGCTGTCGGAATGATCATGTCATCGATGGAAATTGAGATGCCGCCTTTGGTCGAGTACTTGTATCCGGTGTCTTTTAACCGATCGGACAGGATGACCGTGGCTTTGGGACCCAGGTTGCGGTAAGCAAAATCGACGAGCTCGCGCAATGCGCCCTTGTCCAGCACTTTGTTGACCGCCTCAAACGGCATGGCGGCACGTTTTTCAATCACCTGGAAGGTGTGGTAGTGGTTGTCGATCAGCACCGGCTCGCTGATCTCGCCTTCGGACAATGCGAATACGCTATCCGCATCTTCGGAAAGAATATCGAAGATACGCTGGAATTCGTCGTTGCGCAGAAGACCGATATAGCCATCGTTTTCCTTATCCAGGCTCTCCGAGTGCTCCTTGACCAGTTCGATGAAGTCGGTTCCTTCCTTTGCCTGTTCGGTCAACTGCCGAGCCTGTTCGAGATCGCTGACCTTCAGGTGACGCAAGGCCATCAGGTAATCCTTGGGCATGATCTCCCATAACAGCACGCGGCCTACCGTGGTATCGCAACGCTGATCACCGATGCGAACCGTTATCTTGGCATGCAGATCCACCTGACGCGAATCATATGCCATGCGCACCTCGGTTGTATCGGAAAATACCTTGCCTTCGCCCTTGCAGCCATCGATATCGCGGGTCAGAAAATAGGTACCCAACACGATGTCCTGGCTGGGCACGATGATGGGACTGCCGTTGGCCGGGGAGAGGATGTTGTTGGACGACAACATCAAGGCCCGCGCCTCGATTTGAGACTCCACGGACAGCGGTACGTGCACCGCCATCTGATCGCCGTCAAAATCCGCGTTAAAGGCGGTACATACCAGCGGATGAAGCTGGATGGCCTTGCCTTCAATCAAGATCGGCTCAAAGGCCTGAATTCCGAGACGGTGCAGGGTCGGCGCCCGGTTCAGCATGACCGGGTACTCACGGACCACCTCATCGAGCGTATCCCAGACTTCGGGCACTTCGCGCTCGACCATTTTTTTGGCGCTTTTTACCGTGGATACAAGCCCCTTTTGTTCCAGCCGGTAGTAGACAAACGGCTTGAAAAGCTCGAGGGCCATCTTTTTGGGCAGGCCGCACTGGTGCAGCCGCAGGTTGGGCCCTACAGTGATAACCGTACGACCGGAATAGTCGACGCGTTTTCCCAACAGATTCTGGCGGAAGCGGCCCTGCTTGCCCTTCAACGTATCGCTCAGCGATTTGAGAGGCCTTTTGTTGGTGCCTGTAATCACCCGACCGTGCCGGCCGTTGTCGAACAGCACATCCACCGATTCCTGCAGCATCCGCTTTTCATTACGGACGATGATATCCGGCGCCTTCAAATCCATCAACCGTTTGAGCCGGTTGTTGCGGTTGATTACGCGCCGGTAGAGATCGTTCAAATCCGAAGTGGCGAAGCGACCGCCCTCGAGCGGAACCAGGGGACGCAGATCGGGCGGCAGCACCGGGATCACATCCATAATCATCCATACGGGATCCAGTCCGCTGCGGCGGAAGGCATCGACGATGCGCAGCCGCTTGGAAAGCTTCTGGCGCTTGGCCACCGAATTTGTGGCGCGGATATCTTCACGCAGCTGATTGTAGAGCTCGTCCAGATCCTGATCCTCAAGCAGCTTTTTAACCGCCTCGGCACCGATGCCGGCCTCAAACTTGCCGTCAAAGGTTTCCATGGCTTCGCGATATTTTTCTTCGCTGAGCAGCTGGCATTTGGCCAAAGAGGTCTCTTTGGGATCGACAACGATATACGAATCAAAATAGAGAACTTTCTCGATGCTTTTGAGGGTCAGGTCGAGCAGGTTGCCGATTTTGCTGGGAAGGCTCTTTAAAAACCAGATATGGGAAACGGGCGTGGCCAACTCGATATGCCCCATGCGCTCGCGCCGCACTTTGGATTGAATGACCTCGACGCCGCACTTTTCGCAGATCACTCCGCGATGTTTCATGCGTTTGTACTTTCCGCAGTTGCACTCGTAGTCTTTTGTCGGTCCGAAGATTTTCGCACAAAACAACCCTTCACGCTCCGGTTTGAAGGTCCGATAGTTGATGGTTTCCGGTTTTTTAATCTCACCGTGAGACCATTGCCGGATTTGTTCGGGAGACGCCAGTGCCAGTCGCACGCCTTTATAGCGTCTCGGATCGGTCGGTTTTGCAAAAAAATCGTATAGTGTTTCCATGTATATTTCCTTGTTGTTAGGAAATTAAAATATATGACCCTGTCGCCGCCGTTTCCGCCGGCGAACTATTTTGCCTGAATCTTGGCGCTCTCTTTGCCTTCCAGCAGATTCACATCCAGCCCAAGCGCCTGCAGCTCCTTGGTCAACACCTTGAACGATTCCGGAAGTCCCGGTTCCAGGATGTTTTGGCCTTTCACGATCTTTTCATACATGCGCGTCCGGCCCGCCATGTCGTCGGACTTGACGGTCAAAAACTCCTGCAGTGCATGGGCGGCGCCATAGGCCTCCATGGCCCAGACCTCCATTTCCCCGAGCCGCTGGCCGCCGAACTGCGCCTTGCCGCCCAGGGGTTGCTGTGTTACCAGAGAGTATGGCCCGATGGACCGTGCGTGAATCTTGTCGTCCACCAGATGATGCAGCTTGAGCATGTACATGGTGCCCACGGTGACCTTCTCTTTAAATGGCTCACCGGTGTGTCCGTCGTACAAGGTTGTCTGGCCGCTGGTTTCAAGACCGGCCTCGGCCAACAGCGTTTTTATCTCATCTTCCTTTGCACCGTCGAATACCGGGGTCGCCATGTGGACACCCTTCCGATAGCGGCCGGCAAGCTCAAGCAGCTCGGTATCATCCAGTTTCGGAAGCTCCTTGGCCTCTTTCATACCGGCAAAGATGCGTTTCATTTTCTCGCGCAGCTCATCCAATTTCGCGGCCTGGAGCATGGCGTCGATTTGATCGCCCAGTCCTTTGGCGGCCCGCCCCAGATGAATTTCAAGAATCTGGCCGACATTCATACGCGAGGGCACACCCAACGGGTTGAGCACCATGTCCACGGCAGTGCCGTCTTCAAAATAAGGCATATCCTCCACCGATAAGATCCGCGATACGACACCTTTGTTTCCGTGGCGCCCGGCCATTTTGTCACCAACGGACAATTTGCGTTTCATGGCCACATAGATCTTGACCATTTTAATAACGCCCGGCGGCAATTCATCACCGCGTTCAAACCGCTGCAGTTGGCGTTCAAACTCTTCTCGAATGCGGTCGGTATGCCGGCGGTAATTTTCCAGCAGGTCATGAACTTTTTCGGTCAGTTCGGCATCATCGAGCACCAGGCTCTCCAGTTGCGCCATAGGCACTTCGTCCAGGTCTCCTTCGGCGACTTGGGCGTCTTTGGCGACAAAGACCTTTTTACCTTTTCTCAGGGGCGCCGCCAGCTTCTGACCGATCACGAGCTGCTCCAGCTGCTCGCGTACTAGGGATTCAACGATACCGAGCTCATCGTCACGGTTGCGCTCCAGCACGGTAATCTCTTCCATCTCAATGGCTTCGGTGCGGTCGTCTTTTTCCGTGCCACGCCGCGCAAACACTTTGGCATCGATGACGATGCCCTCAACGCCCGGTGGGACGCGAAGCGAGGTGTCTTTGACATCGCCGGCCTTCTCGCCAAAAATGGCCCGCAGCAACTTCTCTTCCGGCGACAACTGGGTCTCGCCCTTGGGCGTGATCTTACCGACCAGCACATCGCCCTGGACGACTTCGGCCCCCAAGCGGATGATGCCGCTTTCATCCAGATTTTTCAGCGCTTCCTCTCCCACATTGGGAATATCGCGGGTGATTTCCTCTTTGCCAAGTTTGGTATCGCGAGCCACCACCTCGAACTCTTCGACATGCACCGAGGTGTAAACCCCATCGCGCACCAAGCGTTCAGAGACAAGAATGGAATCCTCGAAGTTGTATCCGCCCCAAGGCATAAAGGCCACTGTGACGTTTTTGCCCAGCGCCAGCTCTCCTTGCTCTGTGGCCGGGCCATCGGCGATGATCTGTCCGGCATTGATGTGCTGGCCCTTTTGAACGATGGGCCGGTGGTTGAAGCAAGTGTTTTGGTTGGACCGCACAAACTTTGATAAATTGTGGATGGTCACCGGCTTTTCAGCAGATTTTTTGTCGCGATCGTTTTTGATGACGATGCGCGAGGCGTCTACGTCCACCACCTTGCCGCCCTGATCGGCCACAATGGTAACCCCGGAATCTTTGGCCACGACACCTTCGATCCCGGTACCGACCAGGGGCGCTTCGCTGACCATCAGCGGAACCGCCTGACGCTGCATGTTCGAGCCCATCAAGGCACGGTTGGCATCATCGTTTTCCAAAAATGGAATCAAAGAGGCCGAGACACTCACCAACTGATTCGGCGAAATATCCATCAGCTCGATCTTGTCCTGGTCGACCATCATAAATTCGCCGGCAACGCGCGAGGTGACCAGGGGATTGATGTACTGGTCCTTTTCGTTGACCGGCGCGTTGGCCTGAGCAATGGGATGATCCTTCTCTTCAAAGGCACTTAAAAATTTTACATCGCGCGAAACCTTGCCTTCCGCCACAACGCGATAAGGAGTCTCGATAAAACCAAAATTGTTCACGCGGGCATAGGTACTCAGCGATACGATCAGGCCGATATTGGGCCCTTCCGGCGTTTCAATGGGGCAGATACGACCGTAGTGGGACGGGTGAACGTCACGCACTTCGAAACCGGCCCGCTCCCGCGTCAAACCGCCGGGGCCCAAAGCGCTCAGGCGTCGCTTATGGGTCGTTTCGGACAACGGATTGGTCTGATCCATGAACTGGCTTAACTGGCTTGTGCCGAAGAACTCTTTAACCACGGCCGATACCGGTTTTGGATTGATTAAATCGTGCGGCATCAGTGCATCGACTTCCTGCAGGCTCATGCGCTCCTTGATGGCCCGCTCCATGCGCACCAGACCAATGCGATATTGGTTTTCCAGCAGTTCACCCACCGCACGGACGCGACGATTTCCCAGGTGGTCGATATCGTCCACCACCCCCTGGGTGTCCCGCAGCTCGATCAACGTTTTGGTGGTCAGCAAAATGTCTTCCTTGCGCAGGGTGCGCAGATCCACCGGCGCATTGATTCCCAGACGCAGGTTGATCTTCAGACGCCCCACGCCGGACAAATCATAGTAGGAAGACTTGAAAAACATGTGGTCAACGAAATCCTGGGCCACCTCCGGAGTGGCCGGATTACCGGGACGCATCAACCGGTAGATCTCGATCAGGGCGTCTTCCTTGGTGGTGACCTTGTCCATCAGCAGGGTCTTTCGTACCGAATCACTGCTGGTGACCCCGTCGATATGCAGAATCTCGAATTCGTTGACGCCGGCCGCTTTGAGCTTTTCCAAAACCTCTTCATCGATCTCCTGATTTGAGCTGACAATCACCTCTGCGGTCTTGGGATCGGTTACCGTATAAGCGAATACCTTGCCGAGCAATTCTTCGGGCGCAATGGGGATGGTCTCTGTCTTGTCGGCCATCATCTGCTTGATGGCGCGTTGGGTAAAGATGCGCCCTTTTTTAACCAGCACATCGCCTGTCTTTTTGTCGGTGATGTCCCTGCTGGCGCGCTGGCCTCTCAGATGCGCCGGGTCGAATACCTTACTGACGCGACGGCCTGCGATGATGATTTTTTCCGTGGAGTAAAAATAGGCCAGCAGATCCGCCGTGCTGTAACCCAGCGCTTTAAATAGCGTTGTGACCGGAAATTTCCTGCGGCGGTCAATTCGAATATAGACGATATCTTTGGGATCGATCTCCAGATCGATCCACGATCCGCGAACGGGGATGATGCGAGAGCTGTAAATTATCTTTCCGCTGGAGTGGGTTTTGCCTTTGTCATGATCGAAAAAGACACCGGAGCTGCGATGCAGCTGGCTGACGACCACCCGTTCGGTACCGTTGATGATAAAGGTCCCTTTATCGGTCATCAGCGGAATGGTTCCGAAATAGATCTCTTGTTCTTTAATATCCCGGATATTGGAGACGCCGGTCTCTTTATCCACATCGTAAACTACCAGCCGGACAGTGATGCGTATCGGCAGTTCGTAGGTCATACCGCGCTGGATACACTCATCCTCACTATGCTTGACTTCGGAAAAGCGATAAGACACAAACTCAAGAGAAGCGCTGCCGGTAAAATCCTTGATGGGAAATACCGATTTGAACACGGCTTGCAAGCCGATGTCCTCACGTTTTTCGGGCGCAACGCCGAGCTGTAAAAATCGCCGGTAAGATTCTTTTTGCATTCCGATAAGATCAGGGATATCAACGATCTTTTTGATCTTCCCGAAATTTTTCCTCATGCGCTTTTCGAGCATTAGCCGTTCAGCCATGGCATCTCCAATTTTTTTTTTTCGTTTCAACCGCCAAATGTGCCGGTTGAAACAGGATCAACGGCCATCGGGCCGCTGGCAAATCGCTCCAGGTCCCGTGTGCTGGCACTTGGTCATCCCGGAGCCGATCATTTTTCTTACTATTTTCGGAAACGCGAAAATGGGATAAAAGGAGAAACGCCTTTCCACCCCATTTTCGCACTGTTCCATTTTGTAATTCCGTGGGCTGCCCCTGTGGAATTCACCCATAAGGCTTGGGAACCGCTACTTCAGTTCAACCTGAGCACCGGCTTCTTCCAGCTGAGTTTTCAACGTCTCGGCTTCCTCTTTGGCAACCCCCTCCTTGACAGCTTTCGGTGCATTATCGACCAGCTCTTTGGCCTCTTTGAGCCCCAGGCCGGTAATGGCGCGCACTTCCTTGATCACGGCGATCTTCTTGTCGCCGGCAGCCGTCAGTACAACGTCAAACTCGCTCTTTTCTTCAGCAGCCGCACCGCCTTCCGCGGCAGGGCCTGCAGCCATCATGGCGACCGGTGCAGCTGCGGATACGCCGAACTTGTCTTCCAGCTCCTTGACCATCTCGGAAAGCTCCAATACGGTCATGTTGGCGATGAAATCAATTACATCCTGTTTGCTAATATCTGCCATTTTTCAAATTCCTCCAAATTATCAATCTTAAAGTTACATCCTGATTTTGCAATGAATCCTGCGGTAATCGCTCTAAGCGGCCTCTTCCTGTTTCTGGTCTTTGATGGCTTGAAGCACATTGACCATGCGGCGCGGCACATCGCTTAGCGCAGTTACCAAAGAGGTCGGCACGGCATTCATGGCCGAAAGGACGGTCGCCAACAGCTCTTCGCGCGACGGCAGTGAGGAGAGGGCCTTGATACCATCCAACTCCAACACCTTGCCCCCCATAACGCCGATCTTGATTTCCAGCTTATCGTGGTCCTTGGCGAAGTCAGTGAGAA
>JASFGJ010000166.1:0-7990 GCA_050123815.1 Desulfobacteraceae bacterium | reverse complement strand
GTCCAGCGCCACGGCGGTGCTTTCACGCAAAAGCTTGGTTTGCACCAGGGCGCGATTGCCTTTAATCAGCTCTTTTCCAATATCGATTTTTTCATTATTGTATTCGCCCTGGAGTTTGTCAATGTAGGTTGCACCAAAGAATTTGGAAAATACTTCGGTAAACCGGATCTTCTCCTGCTCGGAGAATTTTTTCCATGGCTTTCCAACGGAACGCCGGCTGATTTCAGTAAAATCGAACATCGGATTCGCGATTTCCCAAATCTTGTTGCGTTGGTCCGCCCGTTGATCCGGTGTTTTGTAGCCGGGATCGTTGAGAACCTTGATGATTTCGTCAATGGGCCCCTGCAGGGCGGCGCGCGGACTCAGGACTTCCGTATGACCTGGTGTCTGGACAAAGAAAAGCATGACCATACAGAGTATAAGCGGCCAACATCTTAGTTTCATTGCATCCTCCCCAATTCTGTCTAGTAGCTTAAGACAATGGCCGGTACCGCGCCTTTTCTGCTCCGTTCAATGGGTTCGATTTTCTATCAGGGGCCTTTCAGGTTCAAACCGCGCGAACGGATGCCAAATTGCGGCAATCCGAGTGGTCCTTGATACCCTTACCCCTCTGGAGAGCCTTAATTCATCCGTTTTCTGCCCCTCGGATAATATAGAAAACCGTCCAAAAGGTGTCAAGCCTGAAGGATGATTCATGCTAATAATAACGGTACGATAGCGCCAGAGCGAAACGACGGCGGTGACCTTTTGTCATCATTTTACGCAACGATAGGCAAGACTCGGCCGGTAAAATGTGCTATGCATGCAAGTTACCGATCTGAGATTTGATGCTTGCCAACCAGGCCGAAAATGATCTATTACGGCAGGGCAAAGATGAATCCAACCAATTAGGGCTGCTGTTGGTGAATCACGAACGAACTGTGTAAAGTGGCAGCCTGAGTAATAATATTGGGAAATGCATTACACACAATTTTTGCGTCAGTTTTTATCTGTTGTTTCTGAAAAGTGATATGGTTTTAACTGGTTATCGATTAGCTCGGATATTGTGGGAAATTGGCATCATCTTTGCTTAAAAATACTTTCGAGATTAACAGAAAAAGCCAAACTTCGGGTAACCGGGGGACGGAAAGCTTCGGGTCCTATATAATGGATGGCCGAGCCGCCTGGAACATCACAGTAGGAATTCACCGGGTTGCTCGTCAGCAATCCGGTTTTTTATTTTGAAGGACACGAGATGATCGGGTCAGGGGGGCAGTTTGCGACCTGTTCAGAAAATTTGAGATCAACGAAAAATGGCTCTGGCAATGATGACCCGACTGGGGGGCTCGATTGCCGATGTTTAGAGGTGTCTCAAAACATTTATTAGGGCCGTGGGGTGGCACAGGCTTCATTTTCAAGCACCATAGGAATCTACATGGATCGGTTGCCGGACAAACCTGAATTGAATTCGGCGGGATCGATGGGCCAGCCGACGTTGCTGGACATGATACCGCTGGAGGATCTTCAGCAGATTCAGGACGCACTCGCGGAGATTAACGGTGTCGCATCGGTGATCACCGATGCCGACGGCAATCCGCTCACCATGCCCAACAACAAACTGGCCCTTTGTGAAATCATTCGCAAATCCGATTGCGGCAATCCCGCTTGCATCGTCGAATTTGCCGAAGCGAATGCTCAAACAAAACAAAAACAACATCCGGCTTCCACGCTGTGCGAGTCGCTTGGCATTTACAAAGCAGCTGTTCCCATCATTATTGATGACATACATCTGGCCAATTGGTGGATCACGCAATGTAGCGACACACCAAGGATCAAGTCAGAGCTTGTGGCTTTTGCCGAGCGGATCGGAGTCGATGCAGTGCTGCTTCAAGAGCAACGTGAAAAATTGCAGCGTGTAGACCAGCAGGGCTTTAACAAAACACTCCAATGGATCGAGAGCCTGACGCGGCGCATCGCACGCATGGGCTATCAGAATCTGCTTTTGAGTCGCAACCTTACTAAACTGCACCACCTCGAAGATGAATTGAATCTTCACAAAGCGCGACTCGAGGATCTCGTCCAGCGCAGAACCGCCGATTTGATGAAAACAAACAACCGGTTGCAGCTTGAAGTGATGGAGCGGGAGTTAGTGGATGAGCAGGTCGAGCGAAAATTCAAGCTGTTGGATGCGGTAAACCATCTGCTTCAGCAAACATTGACTGACCAGAGCGAACACCGCCTGGCACATGCATTTTTGAACGCAGCCCAGAAGATAACAAGCAGTCCCTTTGGATTTCTTGTCCAGCACGGTGAACAGGGGTGGCGGGTCGCGGCCATGCAGCAGGAGAACGCTTCGGATGAGGCCGAAAAGCAGTTGCCCTCGCAAAATGACGAACAGTTTATCATCGATGGCATCTGGAAGCGTGTCGTAAAGAGCGGTGATCCAATTACCCTGTCTTCGATAGACGCTTATGACGCTTTTCAGTCCCTGCCGAGCGGCTTTCCCAGGATCAAGTCCTTACTGGCCGTTCCACTGCGCAAGGAGCTCAAAACATCGGGTTTTATCGCGCTGGCAAACAACCGCGAAGGCTATGCCTTGATGGATCAAACCGATGTTCAGGACCTGTCCAAGGCGTTTATCGAGGCTTTGAAGCGTCGGCAAAACCAGCGAAAGCAATCCGAAATTGAGAATCGTTTCAGCCTGGCTTTGGCGTCGGCCAATGAAGGTCTATGGGACTATTCACCACAGACCGACCAGATTTATTTCAGCGCACGCTGGTTCGGGATGTTGGACTATTCTGCAGAAGAGTTCCCGCAGTCCATCGAAACCTGGCACACACTCAGCCATCCTGACGATTTGCCGGTTTTGGAGGGGAGCATGCGCTCGCTCTGCTCCGGAGACGAGGAGGCATTCAACATTGAAATCCGCATGCTGGCACAGTCCGGGAAATGGCGCTGGTTTCAGGTCCGTGGTCAGGTCGTCGCCCGGGATGCCGTTGGCGGCGTAACCCGCATCATCGGAAGCCTCATCGATATCAGCAAATATAAGCAGGTGGAGGTTGCCCTGCAGAAGGCGAATGATGAGCTGCTGCGTTTGGCGGCCCTGGACGATCTGACCCAAATTGCCAATCGGCGTCGATTTGACGATCGGCTGACCCAGGAGTGGCAGCGAGCCCGGCGAGATAAAACATCTCTGGCCGTCATTATCTGCGATATCGATTTTTTCAAAAACTACAACGACTCTTATGGCCATCTGCGAGGTGATGACACGCTGTATGCGGTCGCTCAGGCCATTCAGGCCACGTTGAAGCGCCCCATGGATCTGGTGGCGCGTTATGGCGGAGAAGAATTTGCCGTCATTTTGCCTGCCACCGATGCAGAAGGTGCCAAACGTGTTGCCCTTCAAATAAAGGCGGCTGTGGAGGAGTTACAAATTGCCCACAAGTCTTCCCGGACCAAAAAATACATCACGCTAAGTTTCGGAGCCGCAGCAGTGGTGCCATCCAATGATCTTTCAGCAAAACATTTGATCGAAGCGGCTGACCAGGCACTTTACCGTGCCAAGGCCAAAGGGCGTAATCGAATTGAGATCAATTCGGATCAATTCAGCCAGCCGGCAGACGCAGACAGATAGCCGCAACTGTCCACTTCCTGTTTGACAGCCCTAATCGATTTGCCTACTTTAGGAGTGAATTATTAACAATCGTCCATTGCCGGACCATGCACTGGCAACAGGCGGTCTTTCGGGCCGCTTTCATCAAGCCGGTCATGCTCGATCGCAACGACCATCGCAGTGATGGAATGTGTCTGAAATATGGATGCCGCCAACCAGCATCTGCTCGATTATCTGATACAAAACAGCGGTCTGTTCAGCCGCCAGATCCTCAAACTGGCCCGCCGTCTCTATCTTCTGCGTGCAGCCGGGGCCGGGCGGCGCAATTCTCCGGCCATGCGAAGCATTCACGCGTTGAGTGCAGCCATTCTCTTTGTCTTTACCTATTATATTGGCGGTTCGCTCACGCGATCGGACCAGCATACCCTGGCGCGGCTGAGAGGAATGCGCGGCGGGGATGCCTACCGGTTGACATTGTTCAATGCGATTTTTTTCGGTATCCCCTGTGCGTTCAACTATTTTCTGCTGGGCGAAGGATTTCGACTGCTGAGCACCGTCAACAGCTTGGTGGAACTGCCTGCACTGCTTACAAAAAATCTGCTTTTCTCAATCGGTCTGATCAGCCTGATCGTGGATCTTTTCAGGATGACGGACGCGGCATGGCGCCACAGGTGTTGGGCGCCGTTTGGGTTGATGCCCTTTGTCATCAATTTTCCCACCTATCTGAAGATAGCCCATCGCAGGTTTATCCGGGGTGAAACGCTGCAACCGCCACAGATGCATGGGCAAGCATCAAGGGCAGCCCGCGCCGGTAGCAATGCCGATAGCGACTCTCAAGGCTCTTGAGGCGTAACGCCGTCATCCCTGCGTTTCAACCGACAAGTGGCCATATTGCTTTCGGCCCTGTGCAACATGTTTTTTTGCCGTGCGCCGGTCCAGGCAGGTTGTCTGGGCAACGGCTTCATAGGTTCCATAGCGCTGGTACAACAGATAGCAATAGCCACCAATCAAGTCTTGCAGATCGAGGGTGCCTTCGGACAGGTTCTGTTGAAGATATGCGTTCAATGACTGCGGCTTGTCCAATGCAAACGGTTTGTACGATTTATTGAGCAGCAGGCGCCGGACGCATTGTTCAAGCTCACGCACATTCCCGGGCCATGGGTAGTCGTGCCCCAATTGATCGGCAACGTGACGGTGCAACTGATCCGCCAGTTCCGGTGACGAATTGCCGACAATCCGCGAGACAGTATGGGAGACCAGATCCTTTAGTTCACGGTGGTCCTGCCGGATGCGCTGCGCCAGACTCGGGACAGCGATCACATCCGAACAGAGGCGATAGAAAAAATCATCCCGCAGGATATGGTCTTGCCGGATTTGAGCCATGGGGCGATTGGTGGCGGCGATGACCCGACCGGAAAACCGCCGCTGCTTGTGATCTCCCACCGGTACGAATGTTCGCTCTTGAAGCACCTGCAGAAGCTTGATTTGTATCGCCTCGCTGACTTCGCCGATTTCGTCCAGCAGAATCGAACCAAACGGGCTGCATCGATCAAAAACCCCTTGATAGTTTTCAACAGCCCCCGTAAATGCTCCTTTTTTATGCCCGAACAGTTCTGATTCGATCAGGGTTTCGGAAAACTGAGACAGGTTGAGCGAGATGAACGCCTGCCGGAAATTTTCTCTAAAACGACCGGTTTTCGCATCAAACGGAATATAGCCGCTGCAGCCAATGGCCGTTGCTGCCGTGCCTTTGCCGGCACCGGTAGGGCCCAGAATCAAGGTGGAAAAGTCCTCCATACGATTCCATAGGTAGGCGTCGTACATATCCAGGTTATGCGTAAATACATTGTTCCATAATCTTTCACGCAGTTTGATCATGCAGGCGCTGCGCCCGACAATATTGTGTTCAATAAAGAAAAATGCGCGGCGCATTTGGAAAAAAAGCTCAAAATAGCGGCGCGCCTGTTGCACTGAGAATCCGAATGTTTCCAATTCATGCAGTGCTGTTTCGGCAAACGGTACGGCCAGGTTGGTGTCGGGCTGCTCGAATTGTTCGGTGATCAGTCGGTCCAACTGAGGAATAAACCGATGAAAGGTGTGGAACAGAAGCGCACCTTGAACCAACTCGCGGTCCCGCCCCTTGAACCGCTTGATGTTGCAGCACTTTTTTTTCTCGAGCTGATCGATGCGACGACCGACCTCATGGATGACTTCGTCAATCTTGCGCTGCGAATGGACTTGGTCGTAACGGCCCGTGATTTTCAGGTCCAGTTGTTTCCTTGCTTCGCTGAAGGGATTGGCGGCAGTCGCTTCCTGTACCAGCGAGAAAAAGGATCGTTCTTCGGATGTCAGGGACGGCATGGCGATGTTCCTTTGGGTGGATGTTAAAGATGATAGCCGGTTATGTACACAATATGTATATCATGCATTCAAAAAATGGACAAATAGTTTGGTCGTGGCCAGTTCATTCGGCACGCCGATAAAAAAAATTATATAAATAACAATAGGATAAGAGGATTAAGCTTAATCCGGCACACATTTTGATAGATCATGATGCATGTGGCTCGGTAGAGTGGGACTTATACCGGCCGGCGTTTACCGATAATCACACAGGAGGTCGGATGTGAAAAATGAGAATCAGAACACGGCAGCGGCACTAGACAGCGTGAGTGTCAAGCACAAAGCGAGCCTGTTGACCACCAGACGGTTCGGTCCCTTTTTCTGGACACAGTTCAGCGGGACATTCAATGACAATCTGTTCAAGACCGCGCTGGCTATCCTGCTGGTGTACCAACTGCCAAATAGTTCGCACCTGATGGTCAATCTTGCCGCAGGTTTGTTCATTCTGCCCTTTTTTCTGTTCTCTTCTCTTGCCGGGCAGATAGCGGACCGGAATGAAAAAGCGCGGCTGATTCGTCGCATTAAGCTGGCCGAAGTGGTTTTAATGACCGGCGCGGCAGTATGCTTGCTTGTCAATCAGATCACCGGTTTGTTCGTCCTCCTTTTTCTGATGGGCACCCAATCCGCGTTCTTTGGACCGGTCAAATACAGCCTGATGCCTCAGCATCTGAAACGCGGCGAGCTCGTCAGGGCAAACGGCCTGGTCCAGATGGGTACCTGTGTCGCGATTCTGGTGGGGACCATGGTCGGCGGCGCTGGTATCGCCGCGGCAAACGGCCGGATGTTGGTGGCCGCCGGCATACTGATTACGGCCGTTGCCGGCTGGCTGATCAGCAGACAAATTCCCAAGGCTCCGGCGGCGGAGCCCACCCTGAAAATGCGGTGGAATATAATCGCCCAAACCCGCGAGACGATCGGTCTGGCAGCCGCCGACCGTGCGCGGTTGTTGGGCATGCTGGGAATATCCTGGTTTTGGTTCCTGGGATCGGCCTATGTTACGCAGTTGCCCGCTTTTGTGCGTCAGGTGCTGCACGGCGAACCGGGAGTTGTCACACTGCTTTTGGGGGCGTTTTCCATCGGTGTCGCGACCGGCTCGCTGGTGTGCGGCCGTATTTCGGGAAAACGGCTTGAGACGGGGCTGATTCCTCTGGCCGGCCTGGGAATGAGCCTTTTCGGGTGGGATCTTTCCGCGCTGTCGCCGCCTGTCGGACCCGTAGGGGTGTCTGGTTTGCTGGGATCAATCGCCGGATGGCGGGTGCTGCTCGATTTAGCACTCATCGGCATGTTTGGCGGGATCTATATCGTACCGTTGCTGACTTTGGTGCAGATGCGGTCTTCCGGCCGGATCCGTTCCCGGGTCATTGCCGCGAACAACATTCTAAATGCCGGGTTCATGGTCGTTTCCGCAATTCTGTCCGCTGTGCTGCTCAGCGGTATGGGGATCTCACTGCCGGGCTATTTCTCGCTGCTTGCCGTGGCCAATCTGGGCGTTGGCATCTACATTTGCTGGAAGGTCCCGCACTCTGTTCTGCGTCTGGGACTCAGCGGGTTGATACGCATGGTCTATCGGCTGCGCTGCCAGGGCCTGGAGCGGCTTCCGGAAAGCGGACCTGCGCTGCTGGTTTGCAATCATGTGAGTTACGTAGACGCGCTGATTATTTCCGCCGCCTTCCGCCGTCCGATCCGATTCGTCATGCACCAGCGTTTTTACCGGATGACGGCGCTGCGCTGGTTTTTCAAACTGACCCGCATGATTCCCATCGACTCGGCAAGAAACAATCCTGCTTTGCTGCGCAGCGCCCTGGAACAGATCGACACAGCCTTGAAAAATTCTGAGCTGGTATGCATTTTTCCGGAAGGGCGTTTAACCAGAGACGGCGACATCAGCCGCTTTCGTCCCGGAGTGGAAAAAATCGTGCAGCGTCGTCCGGTACCGGTGGTCCCCTTGGCGCTACGCGGCTTGTGGGGTAGCTTTTTCAGCCACAAGAACGGTCCGGC
>JASFGJ010000165.1:0-8074 GCA_050123815.1 Desulfobacteraceae bacterium | reverse complement strand
CATCAAAGCCATGACAAGGCCTTGTCGCGGCGAGACGCCGCTCCCACATAGTGCGTGCCGTCGATCCAATCGTTGTATTTACTTATGAAATTCAGTATGGATACTGTTTATGACCATGAGAATTGATCGTAAACCATCGCGCCGTATTAACGTCGGCAATGTGCCCATTGGAGCGGGAGCTCCCATTGCGGTGCAGTCGATGACCAATACACCGACAGATGATGTTCCGGCCACGGTCGCCCAAATTCATCGACTCGAATCGGCCGGATGCGAGATCGTGCGGGTAGCGGTTCCGGATGAGGCCGCCGCCCGGGCCATATCGGACATCAAGTCGCAGATCGGCATACCGTTGATTGCCGACATCCATTTCGATCACCGATTGGCCATCGCCTCGGCCCGCAGCGGTGCGGACGGTTTGCGTATCAACCCGGGCAATATCGGAAGCCGCGAAAAAGTAAAAAAAGTGGTCGAATGCGCCGGTCAGCACTCAATCTCGATTCGGATCGGGGTTAACGCCGGATCTTTGGAAAAAGATCTGCTCAAGAAGTATCAGGGCGTGACGGCGCAGGCGATGGTCGAAAGCGCTTTGCGGCATGTCCGGCTGCTCGAGTCGTTTGGCTTTGACGCCATGAAATTATCCATCAAGGCATCCGATGTCGGCAGGACATTGGAGGCCTACCGCCTGCTCTCACAGCGGACCGACCGGCCGCTTCATCTGGGAGTCACCGAAGCCGGATCGCTTTACAGCGGGATCGTCAAGTCCGCCATCGGTATCGGAATGTTGTTGGCCGAAGGCATCGGTGACACGTTGCGTGTGTCGCTGACACGGGATCCGGTGGAAGAAGTTCGGGTGGGGTATCAGATTCTTCAAGCCCTCGGCATAAGGCAACACGGAGCGGAAATCATATCATGCCCGACTTGCGGCCGGTGCGGGATCGATCTGTTTTCGGTGGTCGAAGATGTGGAAAAAGCGCTGATGACCCGACCGGTTCCCATCAAGGTGGCGATCATGGGGTGTGTGGTCAATGGGCCCGGAGAAGCCCGCGAAGCCGATCTGGGCATCGCCGGTGGGCATGGCAAGGGCATTCTTTTTAAAAATGGAGAAGTGAAAAGAAAAATTCCCCAGGATCAGCTGGTGAAAGTGCTTTTGGAAGAGATTGAAGTTTGGGAGAAAGAACATACAAAAAAGAAGGATAAAATGTAGAAGTCGTTTCGAGAAGGAACGATTTGCATCGCTAAATGGTTAAGCCGGTTTGGCCAGTTGAGTCGGTTGGGCCGGTTGTCTGGTTGAGCCGGTGATTGGATTGACGCTAAATCTTGCTGAGCGAAAATTTAGAAGTGGTATCAAATAGGAAAAGGACTTTTGTTCGATGGCAAAGAAGCATAAAACGGCCATAACGCCGACGAGAGAAGAAGATTATCCCGAATGGTATCAACAGGTGATCAAGGCATCCGATATGGCCGAACGGTCCCCGGTGCGCGGTTGCATGGTGATCAAGCCATGGGGCTTTACGCTCTGGGAGAATATCCAGCGGGAGCTGGATGACATGTTCAAGGCCACGGGTGTGAAAAACGCCTATTTTCCACTGTTTATTCCGCTGAGCTTTCTGGAAAAAGAGGCCGAGCATGTAGAGGGATTTGCCAAAGAGTGCGCCGTGGTCACGCACCATCGGCTGGAGGCGGGGCCCCAGGGCGGTCTGGTGCCCGGGGGGGAACTTGCAGAGCCTTTGGTGGTTCGTCCGACGTCCGAGACCATTATCGGCGATTCGTTCGCCAAATGGGTTAAGAGCTATCGGGACCTGCCGCTGCTGATCAACCAATGGGCCAATGTTGTCCGATGGGAAATGCGTACCCGGATATTTCTGCGCACCAGTGAATTTCTTTGGCAGGAAGGGCATACAGTTCACGCGACAGCCGATGAAGCCCGGGAGCGGACGCGAATGATGCTCGATATTTACGCGCGTCTGGCGCAGGACTACTTGGCGATGCCGGTGCTCAGGGGCAGCAAGTCCGCTGCGGAACGGTTTCCCGGAGCGGTCGATACCCAGTGCATTGAAGCCATGATGCAGGACCGTAAAGCGCTGCAGGCCGGCACATCTCATTTCCTGGGCCAGAATTTTGCCAAAGCCTCGGCCATTCGATTCCAATCGGCCGATGAAGTGGAAGACTACGCCTGGACAACCTCCTGGGGCGCATCGACCCGGCTGATCGGCGGATTGATCATGACGCACAGTGATGACGATGGATTGATCGTGCCGCCAAAGGTGGCGCCGGCCCAGATTGTTCTGCTGCCGATCGCGCACAAGCCGGAAGATCGGCAAAAGGTGTTGGAATACTGCGATCGATTGGCCGGCGAGCTTGGCCGGCAATTTTACAACCAGCGGCGCCTGGTGGTGGAAGTCGACAAGCGGGACATCGGTGGCGCTCGCGGATGGGATTGGATTAAAAAAGGTGTTCCGCTGCGTGTCGAGATCGGTCCCCGGGACATAGCGGACAATGCTGTCTTCGTCGCCCGCCGCGATAAGGGGCATAGGGAAAAAAGCAGTATGCCTCGCCGGCAATTTATCTCTCAGGTGGGACAACTTCTCGATGAAATACAGGAAAACCTGTTTAAACGAGCCTTGGACTACCAACGGGCCAACACGCTCGATATGGACGATAAAGGGGCGTTTTATGATTTCTTTACGCCCCGCAACAAGAATAAGCCTGAAATCCATGGCGGTTTTGCCAATGCATACTGGTGCGGAGACGCGGCCTGTGAAGCAAAAGTAAAAGAGGATCTGACGGTAACCATTCGCTGTATTCCTTTTGAAGCATCTTCAGGGCCGGGGAAATGCATTTGTTGTGGCAAGTCCAGCGAGAAGCGGGTTGTATTTGCCAAGGCCTACTAGCTCATACGAAAAGATGGGATTGCCGGGATTGTATACGGGGCGTTGCGACACCATCTTTAGTTATGGTATCTTGTTTGCATCGACAGGCAACATATGATTCGCATCAGTGATATTCTCGATAAAATGACACAATCCAATCCGGAAGCTGACCTGGATTTGGTGGATCGGGCTTACATCTTTTCTGCCAAGGTTCATGATGGTCAGATGCGGCTATCCGGAGAACCCTACCTTTCACACCCCCTCGAGGTCGCCGGGATCCTGGCAGACATGAAACTTGATGTGGTCAGCGTGGCTGCCGGGTTGTTGCACGATGTGATTGAGGATACGCACGCCGAGGCCGAGGAGATTGGAGCGATTTTCGGTCCCGAAGTGCTGCACATCGTCTCCGGTGTGACGAAATTAAGCACCCTTTCGTTTACCAGTTCCCAAGCCCGTGAGGCCGAAAGCATTCGAAAAATGCTGCTGGCCATGGCCGATGACATTCGGGTTATTCTGATAAAGCTGGCGGATCGCATGCACAACATGCGAACGTTGCAATACCACACCAATGAAAACAAACAACGCAAGATCGCCAAAGAGACCCTCGATATTTACGCTCCACTGGCATCCAGGCTGGGGATTTACTGGATCAAGACGGAACTCGAAAACATCGCCTTCAAGTATTTGATGCCGGATAATTACACGCGTATTGAAGGGCTTGTGAACAAGGACAAACAGGAGCGTGAGAATTATATCGACACGGTCAAGGATTACATCCAGAAAAAGATGGATGAAAACAACCTGCCATGTGAAGTGCAGGGCCGCTATAAACATTACTACAGCATCTACCAGAAGATGTTGAAACAGGACCTCTCCTTTGAAGAGGTCTATGATATCATTGCCTTCCGGATTATTTTGGACACCATCCCCCAGTGCTATGAAGCACTGGGTCTGGTTCATGCCCTTTGGAAACCGATTCCGCAAAAATTCAAAGATTACATCGGGATGCCCAAACCGAACATGTATCAATCGCTGCACACAACCGTTATCGGGCCTTACGGTGAGCGCATCGAGATTCAAATCCGCACCAAAGAGATGAATCAGGTGGCCGATTCCGGTATTGCAGCCCACTGGAGCTATAAAGAGGGACGAACGGCAGACCGCGAGGTTGCCGAAACCTTTGCCTGGGTTCAGCAATTGGTGGAAAATCAGGCCTATATCAAAGATCCGGACGAGTTTTTAGAGAATGTCCGCATCGATCTTTTCCCAGACGAAGTGTACGTTTTTACACCCCAGGGCGATATCAAATCCCTGCCAAAAGGCGCCACGCCGGTGGACTTTGCTTACATGATTCACAGCGAGGTGGGCCATGCCTGTGTGGGCTCAAAAGTCAACGGGCGCATGGTGCCGTTGAAATACCAACTGCAAACCGGCGATAGCGTCGAAATCATTACTCAGAAGGGTCACAATCCCAGCAAGGATTGGCTGGGCTTTGTCAAGACCGTTAAAGCGCGCCAGCGAATCCGGCAATGGATCAAAGTCCAGGATAAAGAACGCAGTCTGCTTCTGGGACGCGAAATGTGCGAAAAGGCCTTCCGAAAATACCGTCTCAATTTCAATACGCTGGTCAAATCGGAAAAGATGCAGGCCGTGGTGGATCATTTCGGCTTTAAAGCCACTGACGATCTGATCGTAGCGGTCGGCTACGGCAAAATCACCCCCCTGCAAGTGATCCGCAAGTTAACCCCCAAAACCGAGACCGAGCCGGAGCATCCGTCGCTTCTGAAAAAGATGATCGGGAAGGCTCGAAAGAAAAAAATCGGCAGCGGTGTGATTGTCAAGGGAGTCGAGGACATCCTGGTTCATTTCGGCAAATGCTGCCAGCCGGTTCCAGGAGATGCCATTGTCGGCTATATCACGAGGGGATTCGGGGTAACGGTACACCGCAGTGGATGCGCCAACGTGATCAAGACCAATCCGGAACGGCTCATCGAGGTGCAGTGGGATCTCGATACTGCTGAATCGTTTCCAGTGAAAATCATGATCCGGGCACTGGATCGGGTCGGATTGCTGGCGGATGTGGCTGCCAGTATCAGCAAAAGCGGCGCCAATATCATCAGTGCCCATACCAGCACCAACGATAATAAACTTGTTGCCAGTTATTTCACGGTAACGGTGACCAATACGGATCAGTTGGATGAGGTGCTTGCCAGCTTAAAGAAGGTTAAGCAAGTGCAGCAAGTCCGGCGTATCAGTTAATCGGGCCGGGAACTAGGGAGCCTTGACGACGCGACCGGATTTTATGCAATTGGTGCAGACCACCATCTTCTGTTTGTGCCCCTTGTATACGGCGCGTACACTTTGCAGGTTTGGATTGAAACGGCGTTTGGTTACATTATGGGCATGGCTGACATTGTTGCCAACCATCGGTTTTTTCCCGCAAATTTGACATTCTCTGGCCATTGTTAACTCCGCATTTACAAGATGTATGTCGGCTTGTATCAGCCGAAGATTCGAATAATCAAAAACAGCTTTACTAACCCCTTTTTCAAAGATTGTAAAGCTTTTTATTGTCTTGGAACCTGTACGGATCGGATTGAGAAAATCCCGTGGATGGTTGGCTCCGGCTAGCGGTTACTCTTTCGTCGCCTTTTCGACTGCAATCCGGGCTTCGCACATGGCGATATACCGCAGGGCCTGGTGATGGTACCCCACATCGGGGTATTTCGTTACAACAGCCCTGAAACGCTTCAAGGCAGCCTCTGTGCGTTTGTTTTTAAGATAAAAGGACGCCACGTAAAATTCGTGGCCGGCCAGTTTTTTAAAGCAATTTAGAATGTGGCTTCGGCTCTGCTGGGTGTATGCATTGTCAGGGTAGCTTTGAGCAAGCCGCTGAAAGATCTCGACAGCCTTTTTCGCTGCCGTCTGATCCCGGTCTATGGTATCGGTCTGTTCGTAATAGCAGCGGCCAATCTGATAGATCACATAGGGAACGGCTTCGTTGCGCGGATGCAGTTGTTCAAACTCCTCATATGCCGCTATCGCCTCGGTATAGTTTTGCAGGTGATAATTGGCATCGCCGATTTTAAGCTCTGCCAAAATGGCATACTTGCTGAACGGGTACCAATCCTTCAACTGCTCAAAATGCTTGAGCGATTCATGGTATTTTCCGTCATCGAAAGCGGCAACGCCGTCCCGGATAAGGTCCTTTGCCGGACGCTCTTGTTGTTCCTTGCTAAACCATGCGCAACCGGTACTTGCCAGCAGCGCCATGGCAATGAGCAATATCGCTATGTGTTTCATGCTATCTCGAATAGAGGTCTTTTCTAGATCCGGCCGGCGTGAATCGCTGTTTGAGCGGCGCGAGACTCGGCCTGCCGCCGGTAATGAAATGTTGGCCGCTACAACATAGTTTTGATGGTATCTTCAAGCTTGGATTTCGCCACCATACCGGTGATTTGGTCCACCACCTTGCCATCTTTAAAAAAAATCAATGTGGGAATTGCTTTGATGCCGAATTTTCCAGGCGTTACGGGGTTGTCATCGACGTTGCATTTTGTGAACTTGACCTGGTCCCCATAGGTGCTTGCCAGATCTTCGATGACCGGCCCGATGGCTTTGCACGGCCCGCACCAGGGTGCCCAGAAATCTACAACCGCGGGTTTGTCTGCCTGTGTTATTTCAGTATCGAAACTATTGTCGTCAATTTCCATTATCCCTTGTGCCATGATCGCGTTTTCCTTTCTGCAAAGGCGTTGAATTGGTCAGAACAAAATAATATGAACCCCTGGTGTTGTCAACCTAATGCAAGTTGGATTGATGAAACGTATTGCTCCATTTGCATGCTGCCAAATAGAGGTCGGGTAGTTTGCGTTCATCGATTTGCAGGGACCGGCAAACGGCGGACACCCGATCCCATTGCCCTTTTTCATAGCACTCAACCAGACTGAGGTAATCGATCAACTCACCGTTGCCATCCACCAGAGCCGATTTAATGTTGTTCGATAACGGCAACTTTGCCATCACCTTTTCCATGGATTGATCCAGGATGGCGTCAATCAGAGAAAACATCCCCAGTGTAAACAGCTCCGCCTCGAGTACCTTCGTTTCAGACAATTCGGCCAGTTGTTCGCAAAATTTAGCCCGGATGCAGGCAGCACGGACCAGTTCTCCCGGCTTGCCTTTAGCCAGGTTGGATATGCCGATCAGCGAAATAAATCGACGAATCTCTTTTTGTCCCATATAGACCAGCGCCTGTTTGATGGATGCGATACGCTGCGATTTTGCGAAAAAAGCTGAGTTGATATAACGCATCAGGCGGTAGGAAAGGTTGACATCCGGAGCGATGAGCTGTTCGACGTTTTCAAATTTGAAATGGGGGTTGTTGACCTCGACAATGATCTGCATCAGATTCAGCTGCTCTCCGGGGACCTCTTTCCCCTGAACGATTTCGGGTTTGCAGAAAAAATACCCCTGGAACAAGGAAAAGCCCATCTCTTTGGCGGCTTGATACTCTTCGTAGGTTTCGACTTTCTCCGCCAGCAGGATAGGTCTGCGTTTTTGAGGCAATCGTTTCAGATATGAGTCGATTTCATCAAGTGTCGAGATACGGAAATCAAATTTGATGATATTGGCCATCTCGATCAGGGGATCGAGCTCCGGCGTATAGACGAAATCGTCCAGGGCGATGGCATAGCCTTTGCGGGCCATTTCTCGACAAGCTTCAATCAGATCGGCGGTCGGTTTAATATCCTCTAAAATTTCCACGACGGTGGTTTGTTTGGGCAGAAGCAGGGGGATTTTCCGGGTCAACAGGTTCTGGGTAAAATTGATAAACGAAAGCTTGCCGCCAAGCAGTGTGTCCATTCCGATGGAGAAAAACGTATTGGACAAGACCGTTGACGTGGCCACGTCGCCGTCGATGCCGGGCACATAGTTTGCCGTGCCGTCGCGAAAGAGCAGCTCATAGGCCAAAAGTTTCTTGCGATGGTTGAAAATCGGTTGGCGGGCAACATACACATCCATACAATTTCATCCCCAATCAGTCAGTTAGCACAGGTCCTTACAATGATACTGTAACTATATCGGCACCGGCGCTGATAACTCAAGGCGTGTTTGGTGAAGGTCGGGATCAACCGCAGGAGTCCTTTGACACCTTGATACATGTTTGATAGCCATGGTCGTGGTGGTCGTGGTGGTCGTGG
>JASFGJ010000164.1:0-8101 GCA_050123815.1 Desulfobacteraceae bacterium | reverse complement strand
CGCTTTGCCCGGATTGCCGCTGAATTTACCGAAACGATACGAAAATTGGGCCCCAATCCCGTCAATGCCGCCCGGGCAGAGCAGGCATCCGCAGGCAAGGTCGCCTAACAAAAGGAGAGAGAAAACCATGATAACAGCCGAACGAAAACCCATGGCGGAGATCATCGCGAATCTCGACGCCTGCAAACGCATCCTGCTGGTCGGATGCAACGAATGCGTAACGGTCTGCTCGGCCGGCGGCCGCAAGGAAGTGGCCACGCTGGCTTCTGCTCTGCAGATGGATTTCATGAAATTGGGCAAGACCCTGGAGATCCGCGAGATGACACTGGAGCGGCAGTGCGACCCCGAATATGTCGAACAACTGGCCCCCTTTATCGATCAGGTCGATGCGGTGGTCTCCATGGCCTGTGGATGCGGGGTTCAGGAAGTGGTTCGCCGGTTTCGCAACAAACGTGTCTATCCGGCCGTGAATACCAAATTCATGGGCGCGGCCGAGCGTCCGGGCGTTTGGGCCGAACGCTGTCAGGGATGCGGCAACTGCCTGCTTGGCTTGACCGGTGGTATCTGCCCCATCGCACGCTGCTCCAAGCGTTTGATGAACGGTCCCTGCGGCGGATCGGGCAATGGCAAATGCGAAATCAGCAACGAGGTCGATTGTGTCTGGCAGTTGATTTGGGATCGGCTCAAAGCGCTGGGCATCGAAGACCAATATGAACAGATTATCGAAGCCAAGGATTGGAGTACTGAACGGGGCGGTGGACCTCGCAAGATCGTTAGAGAGGATTTGGCACAATGAACACGGAAAGCGTACTGGAAAAGGTATTGAAGGCCGGGCACGTAGCCGTAACCGGTGAATGTGGCCCGCCCCGCGGCGCCATGCCCGAAAAAGTGAAAGAAAAAGCGGCGTTGCTCAAAGGATACGTCGATGCGGTCAACGTCACCGACAACCAGACAGCCATGGTGCGCATGTCCAGCTTTGCCGCCGGTCTGATTCTGAGGCAGATAGAGTTGCATCCGGTGCTGCAGATGGTAACCCGCGACCGCAACCGTCTGGCCATGCAAAGCGAAATCATCGGCGCCTATTCCCACGGCATCAACACCATGCTGTGCCTGTCCGGCGATCACCCCAAATTTGGCGATCACCCCATGGCGGCCAATGTCTATGATCTGGATTCGGTCCAGTTGATTCAAACCGTGCGACGCATGCGCGATGAAGGCAAGTTTCAGGGGGGGGCGGACATCGCCAACCCACCCAAGATGTTTATTGGTGCGGCAGCCAATCCGTTTGCCGATCCGTTTGAACTTCGCGTGGCGCGTCTGGCAAAGAAAGTCAAGGCCGGCGCCGACTTTATCCAGACCCAGTGCATCTACAACATCGATAAATTCGAACAGTGGATGCAAGGTGTCAGGGATCGCGGTTTGCACAAGGATGTTTATATCATGGCCGGCGTAACCCCCATGAAATCAGTGGGCATGGCGCGGTACATGAAAAACAAGGTGCCGGGCATGGATGTCCCGGATGCATTGATCGATCGCATGGCGGCAGCGCCAAAAGAGAAGCAGGCCCAGGAAGGCGTGGACATTTGTGTGGAGTCGATCGAGCGGTTGCTCTCCATCGAAGGTGTCTCCGGCATCCATATCATGGCCATCGAATGGGAATCGGTGGTGCCGGAGATTGTCGAAAGATCCGGCCTCTATCCGAGGCCCCAGGTTTAATATACTTCGGCCGACACAGGTGGCCGTCAATAGAATTAGTACTATTACAGGAGGTTAGAAAAAATGAGTGACAAGCAATTGATACTGGTGGTGGACGATGATCCCGATTTGGTCGAATCGGTGGCCATGAAACTGGAAAGTACCGACTACCGAGTGGACAAAGCCTACGATGGCGAAGAAGCCTGGGACAAAATTAAAGCCGCGCGTCCGGCCCTGGTTATCCTGGATGTCATGATGCCCCGTAAAAATGGATACGAGCTGTGCAATGAGATTAAAAGCGATCCCGAATACAAAGACATTTCGGTGATTTTGCTGACAGCCGTTGCCGATGCGGTGCCCGATACCAGCTACACTCACATCGATGGGAAAAACACGCTTGCCGATGATTTTATCCCCAAACCCATCGATCTTGACAAACTTATGGAAATTGTTTCTGACAATTTATAGAAAACAGGCCAATAGCTGAGTTACTGCAGCTGTTCAGTTTTAAAAATAGGTTTGGCCGGTTAGCCAGTTGAGCCAGTTTAGCCGGTTTGAAAATAGGTTTGGCCGGCTAACCGGCCCAACCGGCCTAACCGGCAAACCGTTATTATGCCAGAAATTTCGATCAACGGACTCAAACTCAACGGCCCATTCGCAGCACTTTGGGTCGCCGCATCCGAGTTAAAAGCGTCAACGCTTGCGGCACTCTATCGTTTGTTGACCGGCAATTGCGTGAACATTGCTTACATGACGGCCGGCGATGCGATGTCTGACGAGCCGGCGTTGTGTTGCATCGATCTCACCGAAGTAGCCAGGGTTACGGCATTGTTCGACAAGGATCCTCGATTCCGCGATCAGATTCGCGTGGGCAGTGATGTCGGCCTGTTGACATTTTATCCGCATCGCTCCAGCTTAACGGTGTTGGGATCGGCCCTTCAACTGCTCGGTGAGCATGAGATTTGCATCTACGGTATGGCGTCCTCCATATCGGCTTTGAGTTTTGTGGTGGCATTCGAACAGTTGCAAACAGCGGGCGCCATCCTGAGCCGGGGCCTCCAACTGCCCGACAGCGCAACGCCGATCTGGGACACCATTAAGACCCGGCAGTTACGACATCGATAATGGCCCTCTCCGACCCCATAGCTTTGGGGACAATAAAAACCGCCAAATACCGCCGTCGGCGGGACTAACCGGGAGAGATATGGAAACCATTGCCATTTACAGTGAATCGATCATCAGCACCTATGGCTTCAATCTATTGGAGCGTTTAACCATGGGCCATGCGGAAGTGACATTTGACCAGCTGAAGCGCTGGGGCGCATCCATGGGGGATATCGCTCATGAGCCCGCTTTTCGCCTTGTATGGGCCCAAAGATGCCGGCCGGATCGTATCAAGTTTTATATCTTGTGTGACGATAACCAATACCATAAATTGACGCCTTTTTTTGATCAGTGCACGGAGGATAAGGCCGGTGCATGGCGGCGTTGTACAGAGGCCGTCGATCTGCTTTATTTTCAGGGGCCCCATTTTGGGGATCGATACGGCATCATGGATTATACCCAACAGGCGCTGACCGATAAACAGATCCCGGTGTTGGCTGCGGTATGCTCCGTGGCAACCATTTATCTGGTTTTGCCCGGCGGCAGGGGTGAAACGGCCAAAAATGAACTGACGTGCGTATTCAATATACCGATGCAAAAGAGAACCATCACATGATAGACGCTAAGATAATGATTTTGGACGGCGTTATCGGTCGTCGCGGTATGCCAATACAGCTTCCTCCCGCTATCCTTGCCAAAAACATTATCTTATCGTCTATAGGTTGCACCTTGCAGAATCAAACCAAAGGGGTTGGTCTGGACCGATGAACGAAAAGCTATATGCGGAACTTGACTGGCGGTTGCGTGTGTTTGACTCGCTGTCGTTTCCAACCTTGATCCTGAAACCCGATAAAAGCGTCGTTTCAGCCAACCAGGTGTTTCTGTCCCACAATGGCATCCAGTTGGACAATGTGTTGGGCAAGCACTGTCATGAAGTGTTTTACGGCTCGACATCGTGCCCCCATCGGGTATGCCCCTTCGCCAAGGTGCTCAGGGAAAAACGCGGCACGTCGGTTACGCGGCGGCATACGTCGCGCACCGGCAAAACGTTTTACGAGGACCGTGTCTTTTCGCCAATCCTGGATGAGCAGGGCCGGGTGGCGTTTATCATGGAAAGCGTTCGAGACGTTACCCGTCAAAAAAACCTCGAGCTGACGCTTAAAGAGACCGAGGCGTTTCTGGAGAAAGTCATCTCGGGCTCGCCCATCGCCATCGTTGCGGCAGATCGCTATGGCACGATTTTGTTGATGAATGCCGCCGCGGAAGAGCTGTTCGGATATGCTAGTGCCTACGCTTCACGCAACGTCACCGCCCGCGAACTCTACCCTCCCGGGATCGCCAGCAGCATCATGCGTCAGTTGACACAGGGCAAAGGCAAGCTGCCCGGCATCAAGACGGTGATCGTCAATGCCGACGCAGAGGCGATACCGGTCGAACTGACCGCCTCGATTGTTTACGAAGACGGCGAAGAGGTCGCTACCGTTGGGATTTATACCGATCTTCGGGAGAAACTGGCGGTGGAAAACCAGCTGAAGCAGACCCGGGTTCAGCTTGCCCAATCGGAAAAAATGGCCTCCATCGGTCAACTGGCCGCCGGAGTGGCGCATGAAATAAACAATCCGCTGACGGGGATTCTTTTTTATGCCGAGATGAAGCTGGAAACCATGGATCCGGACGACCCGGAACGGTCGGAAGTGGCGGCCGTCACCGAAGACGTGAAACGCTGCAAAGAGATCGTACAGAACCTGTTGGCATACAGCCGTCAGTCAAGCCCGACCCGGGATGTCATCCAGCTCAACGATTTGGTGGATCAGAGCCTGGCGCTGATTCGCGACCCGAAAATGTTTCGAAACATTGAAATTGTACGGGATTTTTCCGAGCAGATGATGCTGGTGCATGTGGACAGGAACCAGATCAGCCAGGTCATCGTCAACCTGGTGATCAATGCTGTCAGCGCCATGAACCAAAAGGGCCGGTTGACACTGACCACAAGCTGTAGCAAAACCAACGGAAAGGCCTGCTTGGAAGTGACGGATACCGGTTGCGGCATTGCTCCGGAACAGTTGTCTAAAATTTTCGACCCGTTTTTTACCACCAAACCGCCGGGAGAAGGCACCGGGCTTGGATTGAGCACCGCCTATGGCTTGATCAAAGAGAACAAAGGCGAGATCCGTGTCAAACAAACCGGATCCGACGGAACAACGTTTTTGCTGGAATTTGACTTGCACCATCCCGAAACTGAAATCGAGGCTGAATAAGGACTATCCCACGTGACACCATCTGAAGCGCTTAGGACACAGAATCTGGAATTGAAATCATTTGGCCCGACCAGCGTGTTGATTATCGACGATGAGGATCGGATCCGGCATGTGTGCACCAAATTGCTCAGCGGCGAGGGTTATGATGTCGATCAGGCCGAAAATGCCGAAAAAGGTCTGAATCTGCTGGCGGGGCGCCATTTTGACATCATCCTGCTGGATCTGTTGATGCCGGGCATGTCGGGCCTGGAGGCCCTTGATCATATCCGTGCCAATCATCCGGATACGGTGGTGATCGTCATCACCGGGTATGCAACCTTGGACCATGCCGTCAGTGCCATGAAAAGCGGCGCCTTTGATTTTATCTCGAAGCCGTTTTCTCCACAGGATCTGCGCCTGGTCATCACCAAGGCCGTCGAGCATATTCGGACGCTGCAGGACATTGCCCATGAGAAATCGCGCATGCGGACGATGATCGATCATCTGTCCGGTGGTGTCATGGCCACGGATATCAAAAAAAATGTCGCTTTGGCCAACCATGCCTTCATCACCCTGATCGATTACCGTGGAGCGAATCCCATCGGCAGACCGGTGCATCAACTGGTCAACATTCCGCTGGTGCTGGATATGATTGATCAGGCCGTCAGCATGCCGGAAGAACAATTTACCGCGGAAACAGCCGAGATACAGATCAAGCCGGCGGGGTTTGATGACACGCGTATCTTAGGGGTCCGCTGTGTTCCGTTTCGCGACAGACTCCGCCGCAACCTGGGTGCCATTACCGTCTTGCGCGATATCACGGCGGAAAAACAGATGGATCAGATGAAGTCTGATTTTGTTTCCATGGTCAGTCACGAAGTGCGCGGACCGCTGAACTCGGTGCTCATGCAACACCAGGTTGTTCTCGACGGACTCGCCGGTGACATCACTCCCAAACAACGGGATATTTTACAGCGCGCCTCGAAAAAGATCTCGGCTTTGGCCAATCTTTCTTCCGAGCTGCTCGACCTGTCCAAAATGGAGTCGGGTCTGATCAATATGGAAAAAGAGGAATTGGCGCTTGCGTCCATCATACCGGATCAGGTGGCGTTTCATCAGGTCAAGGCGCAGGACAAGGCCATTTGTCTGGAGCTGCGGCAGCTACCCGAACTCCCGCCGGTCCTGGCCAATCGGATCAACATGGAGGTGGTGCTCTCCAACCTGATAAGCAACGCCATCCGCTATACCCCGGAAAAGGGCAGCATCACTGTTTCCGCCCATCGAGACGCCGACTATGTTTGCCTGCAGGTGTCCGACACCGGCTTTGGTATCGCTCCGGAAGATCTTGAACGGATATTCAGTCGCTTTTACCGTGTTAAAAACGAACAAACCCGTTACATCGTCGGTACCGGACTCGGCCTGCCCATCGTCAAAGGAATTGTCGATGCACATAACGGCAGGATCGAGGTCGAAAGCCAGGTCGGTCAAGGCAGTACGTTTTCTGTTTTTATTCCTATTGTCTAAAGCTTACTCAAACTCATAGATTTCGTAACGCGTCTCCGTGCCCAGCAGGTCGTCGATCTTGGCTTGTATCTCTGAACGCGTCGGACTGTCGTACCACTGCCTCCAGTAGAAATCGGACTGCCATTTGGAAACCACCAGGATTTCACCCGGCGTATCGACGCGTGTCAGCGTTTCGCTGGACAGGTAGCCGGGTTGGCCGACAATCGTCGAACGCAACTGCCGGATCAATATCATCAACGCCTTTTTGTTTTCATCGGTTACACTGCGCCGAATATGTATTTTGACCATCTCTGAATCTCCTTTTTCCGTCAATTCAGCCGTTGCCCATATTCTATTTCATAACCGGTCGTCGGCCTGCCTGCAACAACTATGATAAACCAATTCCTTTTGGGATGTGTAACAAAACTGACCGTTATGGGTTTAATCCAATAGATGATCATGAATTTCTTGATTGAGCAATTGACGCCAGAAAGGGAATAAGCCATGTATCGGTTTTTAATCATGTTTATCGCGATTATGATGTTGTTTCTAATTTCCGCCTGCACAACGGTGGTTCATCCTCCCCGCCGCGCGCATCACCGGCATGCGCATATCAAAGTTTGGGCACCGGGTCATTTCAATCACCATGGTGTTTGGATACACGGTCGCTGGATAAAAAAATAGAGTCAGACGGTATATTGGCGCAATCGGGATCGGAAAGTGCACTGTCAGTTTTACTGGACGTGGTGATCCCAATTTATACCATCGGACCACTATTCGTATCGGATTTTCATTCTTGATATAGGATGTCTCTCATCACGCATTGACAAGGTGATTGACATCCTATCATCGGTTTGGCATACTCAGATCCGCAAAAGCAAGTTCCTATCCTTATCCTTAGATTCAGCACCACCAAAGGACATCGCTTTAGTAGTACACCTGTGTTGCTCGACAGCAATATAGCTGCGTTTTCATGCACTATTGTCTTTCAAAACCACAAGGGAGGGGAACATACCTATGCGCCCTTTAAGCAGTTTTCTAGTCGTGTGTCTTCTTACTTTTTGTTTTACCGCCTGTGCCACAACCAACAAAATCGAGAAAAAACCGCCTTCAAAGTTCGAAAGCCTGACGTTGTCCAAACAAATTGAAAAAAAACAAACCAGAGCCTTGCCGAGCAAGTCAACCAGCCTCTTTACTACACAGGACGAACAAATCATTGCCTGCCTCAAATTCAAAAACATTTACGGCAAGCACACCATACGGTGGGACTGGTATGGCCCGTCGGGCAACCTGTATCACTCGTCCGGCAATTTCCCGCTCGAAATTAAAGGCGGTTTTTTTGTCAAGGAAGCCACGCCCTGGCATCGGCTTAAAATTAAGGGGGACAAGGCAGCTGAGATGCCGGGAGAGTGGACGCTGAAGATTCTGTTTGACGGCGAAATAATTCAAACCCGCACCTTCACCCTCAAAAAAATCGTGGATGTGGCAAAGTTGCCGACAACGTTTACAAAAAAAACATTTCCCAAATACTGGGGCCTTATCATCGGCATCGAGAACTATGC
>JASFGJ010000163.1:0-8139 GCA_050123815.1 Desulfobacteraceae bacterium | reverse complement strand
AGGATCTGCTCGAGGCCGCAACCAACCTGAAGGTGGTTGGCCGCGCCGGCATCGGTCTGGACAATGTCGATATTCCTGCCGCCACCAAGCGTGGTGTCGTGGTCATGAACACCCCGACCGGAAATGTGGTGACCACCGCCGAACATGCCATTTCGATGATGCTGGCCATGACACGCAACATCCCCACCGGCACGGCGACCCTCAAAGAGGGACGCTGGGAGAAAAAGAATCTCCAGGGCCGGGAGGTCTACAAAAAGACACTGGGCGTCATCGGCTATGGCAAGATCGGCTCCATCGCCGCCGACCGCGCGCGGGGATTACGCATGCGGGTGATCGTATATGACCCTCATGTGACGCCGGAACGGATCGAAAAAGATGGTTTTGAAGCGGTCAGTTTTGAAGCGTTGCTCAAGCAATCCGATTATATTACCATCCACGTACCCATAATGAAGCATACCCGGAATCTGATCAACAAAGCCGCCTTGGATCAGATGAAAGAGGGCGTCATGCTGGTCAACTGCGCCAGGGGCGGGATCGTCAATGAGTCCGACCTTTACGATGCCATCGTTTCCGGGAAGGTGGCAGGTGCCGCCCTGGATGTGTTTGAAACCGAGCCGCCGGCGCAAGATCATCCATTGCTCGCATTGGATCAGGTGATCTGTACACCCCACCTGGGAGCTTCGACAAAAGAGGCTCAGACCAACGTGGCGGTTATGGTGGCGGACCAGATCATTCAATACCTGTCCAACGGCACCATCATCAATGCGGTGAATGTGCCATCGGTCACCGGTGAGTTGCTTGAATCGGTCGGGCCATACATCAATCTGGCGGAGATGATCGGCACATTGCAGGCCCAGTTGATCAGCGGCGCTGCCAAAGAAGTGGTGGTTGAATATTACGGCGACTTCAAGGGTATGGACCTGGCGCCGGTGACCACGGCGTTGCTCAAAGGCATGCTGACGCCAATGGTCAAGGATTTGGTCAACTTTGTCAACGCACACGTATTGGCCACTAAGCGCGGCATCAAAGTCACCGAAACCACCAGCGCGGAACACGAGGAGTACGCAACCCTGATCAGTGTCAAAGTCATCACCACCGAAGGTGAAAACCTGGTCGCCGGGACGGTATTCGCCAAACAGGATCTGCGCATTGTACGGATCAATACATTCCGCCTCGAGATGATCCCCCTGGGCTATATGGCATTGATCTACAATCTCGACATACCTGGTTCCATCGGGGAGATTGGCATGACACTGGGCAAGCACCAGATCAACATCGCCCGTATGCAGGTCGGCCAGGAAGAGGGCGGGGAGCGCAATATCATCTTTTTGTGCACCGACCAGCCGATCCCGGAAAATGTGGTGGAAGAGCTGCGAACGCTCAGGACTGTCAAGACGGTTACACCGCTGGAGTTTTGAGCCCAAGTATATAATAATTAAAAACAATACGGCTGCTAACGCCATTCGATACATAGTGCGGCCGGCCCTAATCATCGACCTGAACAATCAGGAGGAGGCTTATGGCTGACGAGACCAAAGAAAACCAGGCGCAATCGAAAAATGAACAACAAAGTGACGCCAAACAGAAGTATGCGCTGCCCAAAATCGATTTTTCCACATTCGTCCTTTCCATGAACTCATCGGTTCTGGTGCAATTGGGCTTGATCGACGATCCGGCCAGCGGCCAGAAAACCAAGAACCTTCCGTTGGCCAAGCAAACCATTGACCTGCTGGCCATGCTGGAGAAAAAAACAAAGGGCAATCTGACCGATGACGAGGAGAAAATCCTGACCAATATTCTCTACGAGTTGCGGATGCTTTATGTTAAAGCGACATCGGAATGATTGACGATGAACGAGTTGCGGCAGTGGGTTCGGGAGGCCAGTAAGGATGGTGGGGCTGGTTGGCCGGTTGAGCCAATTGGGCCGGTTTAGCCGGTTAAGGAATTCTACCGAATTTATATGTGAATCAATGAACATTTCGATAGAAATTATTCCACCAAGCCTCTTTGTCCATTTCGGCCTATAAAATCAGGTGGAACACTTATTAAACCGGCCAACCGGCCAACCGGCCCAACCAGTTGACCAATTCCCATGGAAACAATCGCCCCAGCTAAGATAAATCTATTCCTCGAAGTCCTGCGCCGCCGGGACGACGGCTACCACGAGTTGCGGACGTTGATGTGCTGCATTGGCCTGTGCGACACGCTCAAGGTGACACTCGGCGGCGCGGTCAACCGAATCCGTTGCGATCATCCCGATGTGCCGAGCGATGAATCCAATCTGGCGCTGAGAGCTGCGGAATTGTTTAACCATACACTCGCCGGGCAAACCGACATTGCGCCGAAACATGTAACCATCGAGCTGGCCAAGCGCATCCCGGCCGGCGCCGGTCTGGGCGGCGGCAGCAGCGATGCCGCCGCCGTGTTGAACCTTCTCAACGGTGCGTACAAGAATCCTTTCAATGTGGCCCAATTGCAGCATATGGCTTTGGCGCTGGGGGCGGATGTCCCTTTCTTTATTTTGCGACAACCGGCCCTTGCCGGCGGCATTGGCGAGCGATTGGAGTTCTTTGGCGGCCTTTCACCCTGGGGGGTTGTCGTGGTCTATCCGGGATTTGGCATATCAACAGCGCAAGTCTTTGAAAACCTCAATTTAGGATTGACAAAATGCAAAAAAAAACTTAGGTACTTTCTCTTTGATCAAGGAAAATTCGACCCGTCCCGCCACCTATGCAACGACCTGGAAGCAGTGGCGATCAGTCGTTTTCCGGTTCTTGGTGAGATAAAAAACGATCTTTTAAATCAGGGTGCTGTTGGCTCTCTGATGACAGGCAGCGGATCGGCTGTGTTTGGGTTGTTTGCCGATGTGCCGGCGGCCCAGAAAGCCGCCGATGGGCTGAGCGGGCAACGCGGGTGGCAAATCATCGCCACCGAGTTGCGTTGTTGAGCGGCTGATGCTTCTGCCTGATAAATCAATTTTGCTGGGGCGTCGTCAAGCGGTAAGACACAGGATTTTGGTTCCTGCATTCGGAGGTTCGAATCCTCCCGCCCCAGCCAACCTTACGGGCAGAGGAAGGAATAAATGTTACTATCTTGCTTGTTTTTGAATCCGTTTTCGGTGTTGCATCAACGGGCACATACGATGAGTATGCACCCATTGACGCGCCTTGAAAACGAATCCAAATCCTGCGCAATATGATGACATTTATTCCTCCCTCTGCCCTTCATGCCGACCAGGGGGTTAGATAGCGATTGTGGTTAGTCGAACGCTCAATGATTTCTGGATTTTCAGCGGTAATTCCAACCCGCAGCTCTCCAATGCTATTTGTGATTATCTGAAGATGCCCATGGGCGGCGCCAAAGTCACCACCTTCAGTGATGGCGAGATCCAAATCGAGATCCATGACAATGTGCGCACCAAGGACGTGTTTGTCATCCAGTCGACCTGCCGGCCGGTCAACGACAATCTGATGGAGATGCTCTTGATGATCGATGCGCTCAAACGGGCGTCCGCCAGCCGGATCACGGCTGTCATCCCTTATTACGGCTATGCGCGGCAGGATAAAAAAGTCGCACCCCGCGTGCCCATCAGCGCAAAGACGGTTGCCGACATGCTCAACGTGGCCGGCGCAACCCGAATCATTACCCTGGACCTGCATGCCAGCCAGATCCAGGGTTTTTTCAATATTCCAGTGGACAACCTGTTCGCCGCGCCCGTACTGCTGGACTATATGCGCACCAATTTCCAGAACGACATCGTCGTGGTATCGCCGGACGCCGGTGGCGTGGAGCGCGCGCGAGCTTTCGCCAAACGTCTCTCGGCGGGGCTGGCCATCGTGGACAAGCGTCGCTCCGCCCCCAACGAAGCCAAGGCCATGGCGGTGATCGGCGATGTAAAGGGTAAAACCGCCATCATTCTGGACGATATGGTCGATACCGCCGGCACGCTTACCGAGGCAGCCGGGGTCATTTTTGAAAACGGGGCCAAAGAGGTCCATGCCTGCGCCGCGCACCCGGTGCTTTCCGGCCCGGCCATCGAGCGTATCGCAGCATCCGATTTGAACACGCTTGTTGTCACCGATACCATTCCGCTTTCATCCGAAGCCGAAGCCTGCGGAAAAATAAAAGTCTTGTCCATCGCCAAATTGGTGGGTGAAGCCATCATTCGTAGCTATCGGGGCGATTCGGTGACATCGTTGTTTGTATAAATTACCGTTTGATTGTGAAGGAGGAACAGTTCTTTGGATAATATCGAATTAAAAGCGCAGCCGCGCACGACAAAAGGCAATGGCCCGGCACGGGCGATGCGGCGTGATGGGCGGATACCGGCAGTTCTATACGGCCCCAAATCCGAACCCAATATGATTTCAATCGGCGCACGCGATTTGGACAACATACTCAAACAGGGCAGCATTGGCCGAAGCATCATCAATCTGGAAATCGATGGCGTCAAGGGCACCACGGCTGCGATGGTCAAAGAGATGCAGACCCATCCGATGTCGCAGAATGTTCTGCATATCGATTTTTATAAAGTCGATATGACGCGCAAGATCAAGGTAAATGTCCCGGTGATCACCACTGGAATATCCGCTGGTGTCGAGCTTGGTGGCATGCTGCAGATCATTCGCCGTGAATTGGAAGTATACTGTCTGCCGAACCTAATTCCGCAAGCCATTACCATCGACATTACCGATTTGGAAATCGGCGACTCGGTGCATGTCAATGACATCGAGGCCGAGGGGGATGTCGAGATACCGCACGACGTCGACTTCACTGTATTGACCATTCTAAGCCCGAAGAAGGCAGAGGAAGAGGGTGAAGAGGTCGAAGAGCTTGAAGAGGGCGAGGTCGCCGAAGCCGAAGCCGAAGCCGAAGCCGAAAGCGAAGCGTAATTTTTTTCGCAACTGGGTTGTTGGAAACCATGCCGGAGCATAGGGTTTACCTGGTGGCCGGGTTGGGCAATCCCGGCCAAACATATGCGGATACCCGTCACAACGCCGGCTTTCTGGCCATCGATGCCTTGGCCGACCAACATGGCTTTGGGGTTCAACGGAATAAATTCGATGTTCTTTTCGGACGAGGCCGTATCGGTGGGATAGACGTCGTCCTCGCCAAACCCCAGGGCTTCATGAATCGCAGCGGGCCTCCCCTTCGCCGGTTGGCAGACTATTTCAGGATTCGATGCAAGCAGATGATCATCGTGCATGATGACATCGACCTTGCTTTTGAAAGATTAAAAATAAAAGAGAAAGGGGGCGATGGGGGACACAAGGGAATAAGATCGGTGATCGATGCCTTTGGAGACAACCGATTCGCCCGGGTACGCGTGGGAGTCGGGCGACCGCAGTTCGATGGTGATGTCGTCAACCATGTGCTGAACCAATTCAATCCTGACGAACAAACCAAATTGGACGAACTGATCCAGCGGGCATGCCAAGCGATCGAGACGATTTTATGTAAAGGAATAAAAGAAGGAATGAACAGATACAATCAACGCCCACGCTAACAATAAATGGAGGAGAGAATGGACGTTGTAATGAACAACATTCCGCTAATTTGTACATTGGTGGGAGCTGCTGGAATTTTATTTTCTATTATTCTGGCCGGCATCGTCAAAGCGGCACCCGCGGGTGACGAAAAGATGCAAAAAATTGCCGGCGCAATCCAGGAAGGCGCTGTCGCCTATCTCAACCGTCAGCTGAAAAGCATGGGCATTGCCGGCATCATCATCTTCATCGTGATTGCCTTGACCATGGGCATTAAAACCGCCGCGGGCTTCGCGCTGGGCGCTGTCGCTTCTTTTCTGGCCGGCTACATCGGCATGCGCGTTTCCGTTCTGGCAAACGTGCGTACGGCAGAAGCCGCCAAAAAGGGCATGGCCGCAGGCCTGTCCATGGCGTTTAAAGGCGGTTCGGTAACCGGTATGATCGTTGCCGGCCTGGCCTTGACGTCCGTGGCCGGTTACTACATGCTGACCCATGACGTTATCGCACTGGTTGCCCTCGGGTTTGGCGGCAGCCTGATCTCCATTTTCGCTCGTCTGGGCGGCGGTATCTTTACCAAGGGCGCCGACGTCGGCGCCGACCTGGTGGGTAAAGTCGAGGCCGGAATCCCCGAAGACGATCCCCGCAACCCGGCCACCATCGCCGACAACGTGGGAGACAACGTGGGTGACTGCGCCGGTATGGCCGCCGACCTGTTTGAAACATACGCCGTAACCGCCGTGGCCGCCATGCTGATCGGCCACCTGCTCTTTCCCGACAATACCATGGCAACCGAGTTTCCGCTGATTCTGGGCGCCATCTCCATCATCGCCTCCATGATCGCCGTTTTCTTCGTCCGTCTGGGCAGCGGCGGATACATCATGGGCGCGCTTTATAAAGGCATGTTCGGCAGCGCCATCATTGCCGCTATCGCATTTTACTATGCCTGTGCCAAGTTCATGGGCGGTCTGGGCGATATCTCCGCTATGAATGTTTATTACTGCGCCCTGGTCGGCCTGGTGCTCACTGTGGTTATCGTAATTATCACCGAGTACTACACCGGTATCTATGCACCGGTTAAACAGATCGCCGAAGCCTCCACCACCGGCCACGGCACCAACATCATCTCCGGTCTGGCCGTCTCCATGCAGGCCACTGCCGCTCCGATCATTGCCATCTGTATCGCCATTTTAACCGCCCACCATTTCGGCGGGCTTTACGGGATCGCCATGGCAGCCATGTCCATGCTCTCAATGACCGGTATGGTTATCGCCATCGACGCCTACGGTCCCATCACCGACAACGCCGGTGGTATCGCCGAAATGGCCGAGATGGATGAATCCGTGCGTGCCGTCACCGATCCGCTGGATGCGGTGGGCAACACCACCAAGGCCGTTACCAAGGGCTACGCCATCGGCTCCGCCGGTCTGGCCGCTCTGGTTCTGTTTGCCGCTTACGTGATGGAGTTCCAGATGAAAGGCGGCGGCAAAGAAGCCATGGCCTTCGATCTGTCCGACGTAAGAGTCATCATCGGCCTTTTCATCGGCGGTCTGCTGCCGTACCTGTTCGCTTCCATCGCCATGAATGCCGTTGGTAAAGCCGGCGGCGCGGTTGTCGACGAAGTGCGCCGTCAGTTCCGCGAGATCCCGGGCATCATGGAAGGCACCGCCACACCCGATTACGGTGCATGCGTTGACATCGTCACCAAGTTTGCCCTCAAAGAGATGCTGTTTCCGGCCCTGCTGCCGGTTGCGGCTCCGCTGATCGTGGGCTTCCTGCTGGGCAAAATCGCTCTGGGCGGTCTGCTCATCGGTTCCATCGTAACCGGCGTGTTCGTGGCGATCTCCATGACCACCGGTGGCGCTGCTTGGGACAATGCCAAGAAATACATCGAAGACGGTCACCTGGGCGGCAAGGGCTCCGATGCCCATAAAGCCGCTGTTACCGGCGACACCGTCGGCGATCCGTACAAGGATACCGCCGGCCCCGCCGTTAACCCCATGATCAAGATCCTCAACGTTGTGGCTCTGCTCATGGTTCCGTTTTTGGTCTAACAATAAGAACAATCGCCTGATTTTAGCAGGTGTCAGATAACTGGGATCGGCCCTACGGGCCGATCCTTTTTTGTTGCATGTTAGTGGCGGGAATGCTATATTTAACGTCTATTTGGGCGCTTATGCACATCTAATTGCACAACCGTGGTGCTAAACATGACCGAAAAGTCAATTGAAGAAAATAAGGCTTCAGTGAAAGCCAATACCAAAAAGTTCGATGTCGGCGATCTTGCCGTTTATCCGGCCCACGGCGTTGGAAGGATAGAGGCCATCGAGACCCGTGTCGTCAATGGCGAAGAGCATGATTTTTATATCATGAAGATCATGGAAAACGGCATGGTCATTATGATTCCGACCATGAATGTTGAATCCGTGGGGTTGCGGGATGTCATCGCGCAAAACGAGATCCCCAAAATCCTGGACGTGATCAAATCCAAGCGGGAACTGGCCATTGACAACCAGACCTGGAACCGCCGCTACCGTGAATACATGGACAAGATCAAGACCGGTTCCTTGTATGAGGTCGCCGAAGTGTTCCGCGATCTTTCCCTGCTCAAACTGACCAAAGATCTGTCCTTTGGCGAGCGCAAACTGTACGACAC
>JASFGJ010000162.1:0-8147 GCA_050123815.1 Desulfobacteraceae bacterium | reverse complement strand
CGCTACGCGGCGGGCAATGGAGAGGCCGTTGGGGGTCAGCGACCAGACGGCGATGCTATGGTTGGGTGCGATAGCCATGTGAAAACCGCTTGTCATAGAGTTTGGATCGCAGGTCATCCAGCGCCGTGGGCTGCTCCAATGCGGGCCCCACCATCACCACCGCCAGGCGGTCGATGCCGGCGGCTCGGGCCTCCTGCGCCAGCTGCCCCACCCGGGTGGTAATAATCCGCTCCTGCGGATGGCTGACGCGGTAGGCCACGGCACACCGTGCGTCGGCCCCGTATGATTCGGTTAAAATGCGGGCCACATCCTCGATCAGGGCCATGCTCAGGTAGATCACCATGGAGGCGCCGTGACGGGCCAGGGCCTGCAGATTCTCCGACTCGGGAACCGGCGTACGGCCCGCCATGCGCGTTAAAATCAGGGTCTGGGTCACCTCCGGCACCGTGTATTCGATGCCCATGGCCGCCGCCGCTGCAAAAGCCGCCGTGACACCGGGAATCACCCGATAGGCAATGTTCAAGCGCTGCAACGCCGCCATCTGTTCCCGGACGGCGCCATACAGACTGGGATCACCGGTGTGCAGTCGCACCACCCGCAGGCCCTGCCGATGGGCCTGCGCCATCGTCTCCACGATCCGGTCCAGATCCATGCCGGCGCTGCTGACGCGCTCGGCGCAATCCGGCGCCCACGTCAGGACCGCGTCCGGGACCAGTGATCCCGCGTAAAGCACCAGCTCGGCCGCTTCGAGGGCTTTCATGCCCTTTACCGTGATCAGATCGGGATCTCCCGGTCCGGCGCCACAGAAGGTTATGGGGTGTTTTTCTATCGTCATCTATCCTTTGCACCGCTAACAATCCAAACCGGATTGTGCGCCTCCATCCGTCTGCTCCAGGGCATGGCTTTGCTTCTGGAAATTTGCATCTGCACCATTTCGGTTTGCATGCCCGCGGCATCCATGGTTTCCAGCACCCGGGTCAGGTTGTCCACAAGCACGGTGTTGGCCACCATGATCCCGCCCGGTGCGAGGAATTGCGCCGCCGTGCGGACAATGGATGGCAAATGGCGTCCGCCGCCGCCGATGAAGATACGATCCGGCGGGGGCAAATCCGCCAATCCCTCCGGCAGCACGGCCTGCTTCACATCGATATTGCAAACACCGTATTGCAAGGCATTTTGGCGAATGCGCGCCACGCGCCCGGCATCCTGCTCCACGGCGACGATGCGACCGTGGCCCAGCAAGACCGACGCTTCGATGCCCACCGATCCGCTGCCGGCACCCAAGTCCCAGAGGGTCAGGCCGGGTTTTAACCGCAATTTGGCCAGGGTCACGGCACGTACCTCCGACTTGGTGATCATGCCGCCGTCGTGCCGGTAGTCGTCGTCCCCCATTCCCAGCACTAGATCGTCGGTGGCGCCATGGTTCGACATAGGTTTCAGGATAACGACGTTGGGACTGGAAAAAGTGGCATCCGCGGCCTGATTCAGGGGGTACCAGTCAAACGTTTCATCGCCGCTACCCAATTGTTCGAATACGGCCATCTCCGTATTGTCCACACCTTTTTCCATCAGCCAGCGCGCCAACCACTGCGGCGATTGCCTGGCATCGGTGAGCACGGCCACCGGACGACGAGACTTGATGGCCTCCAGCAGCTGATAGCGGCGGCTGCGGCCGTGCAGGCTGATAATGACGGCCTCGCTCCATGATGTGTTGATGCGGGCAAAGGCGGCGGCGATGCTGGTGATATTGGGCAGAACGGTCACTGCTTCTGAGCCCAGCGCCTTCACGATCCGGGTTCCGATGCCGAAAAAGAGCGGATCACCGGACGCCAGCACCACGATTCGGCTGTCGGCACAATGGTTTTGAATAAAGCGAACCGTCTTTTCCACGTTGCCTGTGATGCGCTCCTTTGGCATTGGCAGGTCGTTGAACTGGTCCAGGTGGCGCTGTCCGCCCACAAGAATATCGGCGGACCGAACGATCTCCAGATGCTGTTCGGTCAGGTCCCGGGCCGATAGTCCCATGCCCACGATGAACACCTTATGCATTTGCCCCTCTACTAAAGGTTCATTCTCAAAGCAAACCGAACCGTGCCGTCAAAACCGAAAATAACCGCACCCACTTTCACACCACCGCCGCCAAACAATTCGGCTTTTCGAACCACTTCGCGGCCAACCTTGTCAATGACCTCGGGGTAGTCGTCCTTTAACATTTCAAAGGCATGCCGGGCGGTATTGGCTTTGTCGACGCGGTCGGCCAGATGTGAATCGCCGGTGATCCGCATCGCCCAGCGAGACAACTGCTTCAGGCTCATGCGTGCCGAGCCGGCGTGGGTGTGGGCGATACCGTTCGCCATTTTGACGGCTTTGCCAAAAAAAACCGCCAGCGTCACCGCCTCAAATCCTTGGGTCGCAGCCATCTCCATGGATTGGGCGAAGTAGTCTCCGATCTGTACAAATGCTTCCTCCGACAGTTGCGGCCATTGGTTGCGGGCAAACCGCTCGCTCCGACGGCCGGTGGTCAACACCACCCGATGCAATCCGACGGCCCGGGCCACCGACAGTGCGGACCGGATGGTGGCCGTATACGCTTCGTGGGACATGGGCCGCACAATGCCGGTGGTGCCTAATATGGAGATGCCGCCCACAATGCCCAACCGGGCATTGAGCGTTTTCCGGGCCAGTTTTCGACCCCGGGGCACGAAGATTTCCACCTCTGCCGTGCCCTGACGGCCGTGCTCGGCCATGGCGTCAAGGGCGGCGCGGCGAATCATCTTGAGAGGCCCCGGATTGATGGCATGCCGTCCCGGCGGCACTTCCAGTCCAGGCTTGGTCACCATACCGACACCCTGTCCCCCCCGAACGATGACCTCCGGGTCCCCATGCGTCTTACGCCACTTCACCCGGGCGCATATCTCGGCGCCGTGGGTGATATCCGGGTCGTCGCCGGCATCCTTGATCACCGAGCAAACGGCCGAATGGGAATCAATGCCGCGGCACTGGTGCACCGCGATGGTCAGATCATCTCCGGTAAGCAACGCCACCGTAACCTTTTCCGGCGTGCGCCCGCTGAATATCAATTCAAGCGCCGCCCGGACAGCCGCAGCCGCTGCCGTACCGGTGGTGAACCCGCTGCGCAGCCGCTTGCAATCGCTTCCGGCCATCGCTTACCCGGCCTGACCGGCGAGGAGTATCAACGCGTTCACCGCACTGGCGGCCACGTTCGACCCTCCCTTGCGGCCCGCGTTGGTGATGTAAGGGATATCCAGATCAAGCAGTTTTGCTTTGGACTCCGCCGCATTGACGAAGCCCACCGGCAATCCGATCACCAGTGCCGGGCGGGCCTTTTGGTTCCGAATCAGCTCCACCAGATGCAGCAGAGCCGTGGGTGCGTTGCCGACCACATAAATGCAGCCTTCCAATTGGTGCGCCACGGCCTCCACCGCCGCCCGGGCACGGGTGATGCCCTGCTCGACGGCCTTCCGGGCAAGCGCTTCATCGGCCATCAGGCATCGTACGGCGGCTCCGAAATGGGCCAGATCCTTCCGCCGAATCCCGGTCCGGGCCATGTTGGTATCGGTAAAGATGGTTGCCCCGCTGCGGATGGCATCGACTCCGGCTGCCACGGCCCGGGGATGAATCCGCACATCGGCGACATAATCGAAATCAGCCGATGTGTGGATCATTCGCCGCACGATGGCCCACTGGTCGGAAGAAAATCCGTGGGCGCCGGCCTCCGCATCGATGATGGCAAAACTCTCCTGTTCTATTTCATGGGGTTTCATGGCCCGTTCTCCTTGAATGTCGGTAATCCCGGCAAGCGCGGGCAAAATTCAGGGCACACTCCGGAAAGCTGCCGAAATGCAGATGGATATAGCTTCCCAACGTCCGGTTGACGCGATAGCCATCCGCCTGTCGGCGACGACCGGACCTCGAACCTGCCGAATAGACCGTTTCCACTACAGGCATGGATTGGGTGCCCGCTTCAAGATCGGAGTAGTGAAATTCATGACCGCGCAGTATTCGACCTTTATTCCCCAGCAGGGTGTCGGCGCACAACCGCACCTCGCGATACCCCAGGGTCCGCAACGTTGCATGCATGCGCGATCGAAAGGGAAAGCATTGGCACATCGGAAAAATCTCTCCATCAGTCTCTTTCAGCTCCCGGCACAGATACATGAAACCGCCGCACTCCGCGTAGATCGGCATGCCCAGGTTGCTGAACTGCAAAATGCTTTCGCGCATCTGCCGGTTGTCGGCCAGCTGCCGGGCGTGCAATTCCGGATATCCTCCACCGAGATAAAGACCGTCGAGGTCATGCGGGGGGCGTTCATCTTCCAGTGGAGAAAACGGCACCAGCTCGAGCCCCGCTGCTTCAAGCAGCTCGAGGTTGTCCGGGTAGTAGAAGCAAAACGCACGGTCCCTGGCGATCCCCACACGGGCAATGGAACGGGCCGATGCATCACGATCCAGTTGTTTCTTTTCGGTTCCGGGCAATGTTGGCAGTTGCGCGAGCAGTTCGTCCAGATTTATGCCCGATTCGATGTGATCCGCCAACCGGCCGATCTGCCCGGAAGTCAAGGGGTGATCTTCCACCGTAGTGAGCCCCAAATGGCGCTCCGGCATGCGCAATGCGTCATTGCGCAGCATCCCTCCCAGCAGCGGCATCTCGACATAGGCCGCCATGGCCTCCTGCAAATAGGTCAAGTGACCCGGACTGCCGAGGTTGTTGAACACCGCACCGGCGAACCGCACCTGAGGATCGAAGCGTTCAAATCCCTGAACCAGAGCCGCGGCGCTGCGCGCCATGCTGGCGGCATTCACCACCAGCAGCACCGGCAGACCGAGCCATTTGGCCATTTGGGCCGTAGACCCCGCCTCGCTGTTGCCGCTGAAGCCGTCGAACAGTCCCATAACGCCTTCCACGACGGCCACGTCACAGCCATTGGCGTGCTGTCTGAAGGCGGCTTGATTATAGGCGCGGTCCAGCATCCAGCCGTCCAGGTTCCGGCTGCTGCGGCCCGCCACCCGGGCGTGATGCCCCGGGTCGATGAAGTCGGGTCCCACCTTGAATGGCGCAACACTTAGGCCCCGTCGCCGCAAGGCCGCCATGAGCCCCAACGCAAGGGTTGTCTTGCCGGCCCCGCTCTGGGTGCCGGCGATAACGAGTACTCTGGTGATGGTTCCCTCCACAAATACGATATCTTTAGAAGTGGTTTTAAAACCACTTCTAAAGATATCTTCTAATTTTCTTCGGATGCGTCATGCTTCTTTCGGGCCATGATCAGCGTCCAGTAGTTGGGTCGTTGGTGCTTCAGAAGATTCAAATCCCGGTAGATCTGTTCATCCTGTCGAGAACAGTTGGCAACAGCCACCCCTCCACTGAGCATATCGGCTGCTTCCAGCGACGTGCAGATCCCTTCGACATTGCGATACGCCTTGAGAAACACGACATTGTCAGGCTTGACCGGCATTCGCTGAAACCGCTCGCCGCCGTGAACACCCGACATGATCAGCAGGGACTCTTCACCCTCCACCAGAGGGCGGTTGACGGCAGCCGCCGCTGCCTGGTACGAGGTAATGCCCGGGACGGTGATAACGTCCAGATGAGGCCATTGCGCCTGCAGGTGTCTCAAAATATAGCCATAGGTCGAATAGGTCAACGGATCGCCAAGGGTCAGAAAGGCGGCGCTGTGTCCCGATTCCAGAGCCTTTGCGAGGCGTTGGGCATTTTGACGCCAGGCACGCTCCATCACCGTCCGATCCTTGCGCATGGGAAATTCCAGCGTTTCAATGGCCGTGGCCTGCGGTATATGAGGCCTGGCGATTTCAACGGCCAGGGAATAGTCGTTTTTGGTGGAGGCGGCCGTGAATACTCTGTCGACCTGTTGGAGAAGGCGAACCGCTTTAAGGGGAATCAATTCGGGATCCCCGGGGCCGACGCCAATACCGAATAATGTCCCTGCTGTCATGGGTATGCACACCTGTTTTAATAGTTTGAAAATAAAAATCCCGGATTGATCACATATCAATCCGGGATGTCCCTTTTTTATCCACAGAAGCATTAGAGTGCGTATTGGTCCACGAAACCGTCACCCCTAACCATCAGGCAGGTCTTCTGACTTACGGATCGTCCTACTTTTCGCGCCTTCCCAATCCTTTTTGCGGATCAGTGGCGGTTGCGAATTTCGTCCCCGTTCACAGCAGCGGGCCTGTCTCCGATTTTCACGGAGTTCCCTATTAAGCGCTTTCGAGCACCTGACAGTAAAATCCTTAATTAAAAAGTTTTTGCCCAGGGGTCAAGGGAAATCATCTTGCGGCAGAAATTCTCGGTGAACACGACTCAATACAATGTTATACTCAGATGTTTGAAGGTGATGACGATTGGTGCTATAGAGTGGTCTCACAGGATAACTTGTATAGGCTCTATGCCTATATTAACCAGAAGACTGCCTTATGAAAAAAACGCTGTTCATCGCCATTTTCATTCTCGCTATAGGTGCTCCGATAGACCTGTTTGCCCAAGCAACGGCCAAAGGGATCGTTTACGAAGATCTCAACCGCAACAACAAAAAAGAGGCAAATGAAAAGGGGATTGCCAATGTGGCGGTTTCAAACGGCATCGAAGTGGTCTTGACCAATTCCCGTGGTGAATATGACATCGCGGTATCGGACGACGCCATTGTATTTGTCATTAAGCCGTCCAATTATGAGTACCCTTTGAACACTTACAATCAGCCGCTTTTCTACTATATTCATAAACCCAAGGGTTCTCCCGACCTGAAATATGAGGGAACGCCGGCAACGGGCAACCTCCCTGCGTCCATCAACTTTGGGCTGTATCCCGCCCAAACCAATAATCGTTTCAAAATCCTGGTTTTTGGAGATCCTCAACCCCACAACCGCAAACAAGTTGACTTTTTCTTTCGTGGCATCGTTTCGGAGTTGGAAAATATCGAAGGCGTGGCGTTCGGTCTCAGTTTAGGCGATTTGGTCAACGACGGCCTTGAGCTTTTTCACCCTTACAAAAATGCCGTCACAAAAATTGGAATCCCCTGGCATAATGTCATGGGAAACCATGATATGAACACTGATGTGAAAACCGACACCCTGTCGGACGAAACGTTTGAACGCCATTTTGGACCGGCAAACTATGCGTTTAACCATGGGATGGTTCATTTTATCATTCTTGACGATATTCTCTATCCCGACCCCCGGGACGGCAAAGGGTATTGGGGTGGATTTCGAAGTGACCAGCTGAAATTCATTGAAAACGACCTTAGATATGTGCCCAAAGATCACTTGATCGTCCTGGCCCTGCATATTCCGTTTCGTGAAGATGAAACGTACGACGCCTTTCGCGATGAAGACCGCACAAAAGTGTTTGAACTTCTTAAAAATTTCCCCCACACCCTTTCGCTTTCGGCGCACACCCACCTGCAGCGTCAGGATTTCTTCTACGCCAAAGACGGCTGGCTGCAAAAACAACCGCACCACCAGTACAATGTGGGAACCACATCCGGCGACTGGTATCGGGGGCGGTTGGACAAAAACGGCGTACCCGTTTCCACCATGCGGGACGGAACCCCAAAAGGATATGCCTATTTGCATTTTGACAAGAACCGATATGTGATCGATTACAAGGTGGCCGGCAAACCTTTCGACTACCAGATTCGCGTCCACGCCCCAAAGGTGGTCCGGCAAGCCAAATGGTCGTCTGCGGCCATCCTGGCCAATTTTTTCATCGGCAGTGAACGCGACACCCTGTTTTACAGAATCGACAAGGGTGAATGGAAAAAAATGCATTATTATGAGACGTACGACCCGGTCTACTATCAACAGAGTTTCGAATGGGATTTTACACCGGAGCTTTTCGAAGGGAGCAGGCCGTCCTATCCAACACAATGCCGACATCTCTGGTATGGCCACCTGCCTGCAGATCTTGCAATCGGAGAACACGCCATCGAGGTAAAGGCCCTTGATATGTTCGGCCGAACATTTATGCAAACAAGCAGCTATCGAATCGCCAAAACGCCTTAGGGCTGCTCACCGATCACCGACGATTTTCCCCTTGACATTTTTTCGACTATTCCTCTATGGTCTAATACTTGTTCAGGTGCTCGTCATAGAGCATAATAGGGAACCCC
>JASFGJ010000161.1:0-8161 GCA_050123815.1 Desulfobacteraceae bacterium | reverse complement strand
TTGAATACTGCCTCGGGAGCATCTCCCGGATTTAAAAATTGTCGATAGGTCTTGCCGTCGGCAACGATCTCAATCCACTCGATATAATGTTTCTCTTCCATCGGGTGTGCTACACTGCCCACCGCTACTTTTACGCCGCCTTCGATCTTTTCAATCACCGGCACATGCTTTTCTTTGGCGGCATCGACAGTGTTTTCCTTTAAACAGGCCATGGGCTGGCCACAGCAAACCAGTTCTCCGGCACCTGCATGAAGCACTTCTACGATATTACCGCACAATTCGCATTTATAGACCTCGAGTCTTTCCGTCATAATCTCCTCCTATGTTCATGAATATTTAATTAATGTTAACGTTTCGCTAACTGCCCGGCTACCAGTTTTCACCCAGCAGTTCAAAATGGGCCTGCGGATGCGCACAGGCGGGACACATTTCCGGCGCCCCTGTATCTTCGTGCAGGTAGCCGCAGTTGCGGCAGCGCCAGACGACCGCCTGATCGCGTGTGAACACCCGACCGGCCTCGATATTGGCCGCCAGGTCGCGGTAGCGCTTTTCATGCTGTTTTTCTGCAATGGCGATCGCCTCAAAAACCATGGCAATGGCTTCAAAGCCCTCTTCGCGTGCAATTTTGGCAAAGCCGGGGTACATCTCGGTATACTCGTAATGTTCGCCTGCCGCCGCAGCATTCAGGTTTTCAAGTGTACTTCCAATGACACCTGCGGGGAAAGCACCGACCACTTCAATTTCGCCGCCTTCAAGGAACTTGAAAAAGCGTTTGGCATGCTCTTTTTCCTGGTTTGCGGTTTCTTCGAAAATGTCCGAGATCTGCACAAAGCCATCCTTGCGAGCCTGTCCGGCAAAGTAGGTGTATCGGTTGCGAGCCTGGGACTCACCGGCAAAAGAAAGCAACAAGTTTTTCTCTGTCATGGAGCCTTTTAGTGAAGCCAAAATAATCCCTCCTTTTTTATCTAATAGTTAACAATCCGTTGTTGGAGCGTCACTCCGATCGTTTTCCGGCTGGCCGTGCGCCGTCCACCATCCTTTTGCCTGATGACGCCCTTTTTCTTTTTTCGCCAACTGCTGTATCTTATAGGCCGAATCCCGCAACACGCCATACAACACACCGCAACCGGTGTCTTCACGATCGGCATCGCCTTGATCAGCCAGTTCAATCATCTCCTGTGTCAGTTGAATTGTCCTTTTAATGTTTCGGTCACAAGGTCTCACCAAAAACCGCCCCCCTTTAATTACTTGAGAAAAATCTACTCACAATTAATCTTTGCCTCTTACTTTATTCAAGAGCTATGCCATGTCGATCTTTCTTAAGAAAAAAGTGGCGCCCTCCCGCCATTTCCGGCTCGACGGCAAAGGCCGCTGCTTCCGGAACAACCCATCACCGGCTCACCGACGGTGATCGAATGATACATCCGCCGGCCTATTCGAGCTGCGGACAAACGCATTGCGATACAAGTTACTGCTATTACTTAAAAGTTTATAATTGATCCATCTCACCTTAATTCATGAGACATAGTTGTCTCTCAAGACAAGCGTTCAGCCCTTGTCGCTGGTTTGTCGAGGTAGCCGTCATTGCTCGCATGCCATTGAATCGATGCACGGAATTTGATTTCAGGATCTGTCGATGGAGGTAGGATACCAGCGCAAACGCCTCGCTTAACCAGTGTCCATCCATCAATGGATGTCAGCCGTTGGGCATTAGGTATCAGATATCAGCAAAACAGAATTAAAAGAACCGGTTGGTTAACAGCTAATGGCGAATACCTAACACCTCCATCCAGAAAATAGCTATTTCTGGATGAACACTAACTAAAATTCCTACCATAACGATACCTCTCATGCAAGGTCGGGTGAAGGGAATCCTTAGGTGTTATTGAGAAGTAGCGGCCAAGGCCTGTTCGGCCGCCCGGCGGATCTCGTCATTTTTGGTGCACTCGGGGCATAGCCCCATAAACTCGAGCCGGTGTCCCATAATGGTATAGACCGTGGACTCGTAAAGTTCGTCCTCCAAACGGCTCAACGGCGCAATGGGTGCATCGTCGACGCGTCCGCAGTGCATGCAGCGAATGTGGTAATGTTTGCTCGGTTTGCCATCGAATCGTTTCTGGCTGCCGCTCAGCTCCAGGGTTTGAATCTCTCCAATGGCGGTTAGAATTTCCAAGTTGCGGTACACCGTTCCCAGGCTGATGCGCGGCAGATGTTTACGGACCCTTTCATACAGCTGGTCCGCTGTGGGATGGTTGTTGTACCGACGCAACTCTTCAAGGATGATTCGACGTTGTTGCGTCATACGCATTTTGCTTGTTTGAACCACGACTCCTTCTGTCCTTTACCGTTGTTACTACCGGTTTTCAATGGGTACAAAGCTGCAGGTTTCCGGACCGCAATAGTCCCCAATATATTCTGATTCCGGGCGATAAAGCATCGGTTTGGGTGCGGCCTCGGCATACTGTTCTTCGAGGACATGCGCCACCCATCCGGCCACCCGCGAAATGGCAAAAAGGGGCGAAAACAGATCTACGGGAAAACCCATCGAGTAGTAGAGCGACGCGCTATAGAAATCGACATTCACATAAATGTCGGTTCCCTTGCGCTCTTTGAACGCCGCTTTGCCTTTGACCTCCAGAATTTTTGAAATCTCATACCATTTGGTATTTCCAACCCTTTCGCCCATCACTTTGGACATCGGTGCCAGAATATGCGCTCTTGGATCGTCGGTTTTGTAGACGGCGTGCCCCAGCCCCATGATCTTTTTGCCCTCGTCGAGGACCTGGTTGACATAGGCTTCGGCCTTATCCGGACTGCCGATATCCAGTAGCATTTGCATCACACGCACATTGGCGCCACCGTGCAACTCGCCGGACAGCGAACCGATGCCGGCTGCAATGGCCGCATAAATATGTGCCCGGGTCGAAGCGACCTCCCGTGCTGCGAATGTTGACGCATTAAAAGAGTGTTCCGCATGCAGGACCATGGCGACATCGAAAAAACGCGCCACCTCGGGATCCGGTTTCTCGCCAAAAAGCATGTAAAGAAAATTGGCGGAGTGATCCAATTCCGGATTCGGAGCCAAGGGTTCCTTGCCTTCACGAATGCGTCCCCAAGCCGCCAGAACGGTCGGCAATTTGGCAATCAGGCGAATCGCCATGCGCAGGGTCGATTCCCTGGACGGATCGTTGACGTCCGAATCATGGTGGGCCAGCATGGCTGTGCCGGCCTGCAAAATATCCATGGGCAGGGCTTTTGCGGGACGAGTCTTGAGCGCCGCGATGACCTCATCGGGGATGGCTCGCTCATCGTTGAGCCGTTGCTTGATATAAGCCAATTGGTCTTTGTCGGGCAGGCTCTCGTATAGCAGCAAATGCACGATCTCTTCAAAACCGGCACGGTCGGCCAGATCCGGTACAAGAAAACCCCGGTAAATCAATTTGCCTTCATCACCAATCACATCGCTGATTTTGGTGCTGGCAATCGTGATGCCTCGTAATCCGGTATTTTTGGTAGGCTTACAATCTTCCACGGTTGCCTCCTTTATAGGATATTTACTTAGTAGGAATAGTTATCATGTAAGCGTTGAAAATGAAACCCAAAAGTGTTAAATCGGCCCAAACAAACTGTTTCATCCGGAACGGACAACAAACATCGCCGTAAAGGTGAATATGAAAGCTGTAACGATCAAAAAGGGATACCGGTTTCGAATGTCCGGTCCCCCTGCCAATGATTTGGGAGCACTTGGCGAGCCTTCCCAAATAGCCCTTTGTGCCGACAAAATCCCTTTTATCCGACCGCGCTTGAAAGTTTCGCAGGGTGACACCGTGCGGATCGGCTCGCTCCTGATGGAAGACAAACGCCAGCCAGACCTAAAATTTCTCTCACCGGCAGCTGGAACAGTCCGCCGGATTCAACTCGGCCCGCGCCGCGTTATCGAAGCTGTGATCATCGATCGCGATTCAGATGAAACACATGCCGACCTGCCGTCAATCCACCGCGGCCGGCTTGAAACCATGGCCCGCGATTCGCTGGTCGAGCATATCCTGCAAGGTGGTTTATGGTGGGTTTTCAGAGAGCTCCCCTATCGCAATCTGCCCTCACCGGCCACCGTGCCGCCGTTGATTTTGGTTTCGCTAGACGCCAAAGAACCATTCCAGCCATCCCCCGCGGTCTACCTCGACGGGCGTATGGACCTGTTTCATTATGGCGTAAAAGTGCTCGAAAAGTTGTCTCACAGCCAGGTCGTCATTTCGGCAGACCAGCGGAACAAGGATGTGATCAATCGCTGTCACGCAGTGATAACCCATACCGTGTCCGGGCAATACCCCAGCGACGACCCGGCGACACTGTTGTACCATATCAAAAAATCGTCGGATCAAAATCGTGCCTGGACCATTGCCGGCCAGGATGTAATTTTATTAGCGCAGATGTTGAGTCTGGGGCGTTATCCCACCGAACGCATCATTGCCGTGGGAGGCAGCGATGCGGTGGACGGCCGGCATTACCGCACCCGTATCGGCGTGCCGTTATCGCATCTCGTCGATGTGTCGCAAAACAACGGCCAAAGCCGCATCGTCGTCGGCGGGTTGATGCGGGGGCACGCCGCCGGACCGGATGCTTTCATGGACCTTTGCGCAACAGCCGTGACCCTGGTTCCCAAGGGGGAGGAGGCTCGTTTTCTGGCCCTGTTCAATCCCGGCCAGACGATGCCCAGCTACTCGCGCACATTCTTATCGCGGCTGAATCCCGGTCCGCTTGTTTACGACTGCAATCTAAACGGCGGGCGCAGGGCTTGTATTGCTTGCATGCATTGCGCGGATGTCTGTTCCGTGAATATTTTGCCGCAGATGGCTTACAAGGCCATCTGCGCCGAAGAGATTGAAGAGGCTTTGCAGCACGGCTTGCTCGATTGCGTGGAGTGCGGTTTGTGCTCGTATGTCTGTCCGTCGAAAATCGAGTTGAGCCAAACCTTTAGAGCGGCCAAAGCAGCGTATGCCAAGGAAATCGGCAGAGACAGCGCGGCTTAAGCACCTTAAGGTTCGCGCAAAAAAATTATACATTGTTGAGAGATAATGAAAATCATCCGTAATTTCTTCAATTCTCAGCGAAAGCACTTTGAGCCGGAAGGTCGGCTGGCCAGGCTCGAACCCTTTTTCGAAGCCATGGAGCGTGTCTTTTTCGGAGTCGACGAAGTCACTCAACATGCACCCCACCCGCGCGACAGCCTCAGTGTCCAACGCTACATGATGTTGGTAATCATGGCGCTGTTGCCTTGCCTTTTTTTCGGTATGTACAATGTCGGATTCCAGGCGTTCAAGGCCGCCGGCCAGCCACTACAATTCTGGCCCATGATCTGGTTTGGCGCCAAGCAGGTCATGCCCCTGGTCCTGATATCGTACCTGTTTGGATTCGGGTGGGAAATTATCTTCGCTGCAGTGCGCCGGCACCCCATCAGCGAAGGGGTCTTCGTGACAGCCATGCTCTTTCCGCTGACCCTGCCGCCCACCACACCGTGGTGGCAGGCGGCGATCGGTATCTCGTTCGGCGTCGTGATCGGCAAGGAGGTTTTTGGCGGCACCGGGCGAAATTTCCTGAATCCGGCCCTGACGGGCCGCGCCTTTCTCTATTTTGCCTATCCGGTCCAGATGTCGGGCGATACCGTTTGGACAGCCGTGCTGGAAAAAGGCTCGGCAGCGGTAGACGCCATTACCGCGGCCACGCCATTGGTCGTGGCCGGTGCGGCGCAGAAAATGGAGACGGTGTCCAAGGCTCTCGAAGGTGCCGGCTACGATTGGAGCACCCTGTTTCTCGGCCTCTACCCGGCCAGCATCGGCGCCTCCTCCACCCTATTATGCCTGGTGGGGGCCGTCGCTCTGATCCTGCTTGGCGTCGCCAGCTACCGTATCATTCTGGGAGATATCCTGGGAGTCCTGGCCATGGGATATGCGCTCAACCTGATTGCAACCGAGGCATCCATGCCTTACCTTAGCATGAATCCCTGGTATCACCTGATCATGGGCGGCACGGCCTTTGGAATCGCCTTTATGACCACCGACCCGGTATCGGCCCCGGATACCCATGCCGCCCGCTGGATCTATGGATTCTGTATCGGCGCACTGACCGTGCTGATACGGGTATTCAACCCCGCTTACCCGGAGGGCATCATGCTGGCGATACTGTTTATGAACGTTTTTGCGCCATTGATCGACCATCTGGTGGTCCGCATCCGCATTAAACAGAGGATCCCCAATGTCTAGTCCGGCCAAATCAATTCTCTTCGCGGCTGTTCTGTGCCTGGTTTGCAGCGTGCTGCTTACGGCGGCCAGCACCGGGTTGAAGTCTTTTCAACAGCGAAATATGGCTGTGGACCGCCAGAAGAACATCCTGAAGGCCGTTGGCATCGTTCAAGACGACCAGAAGATCGACCAAGATCAAATCGAAAGCCTGTTTCAACAAAAAGTCAAACAACTGTGGGTCACCCCGGAGGGCCGCATTACGGATACCGATGAATCATCGGGAAACCGGCTGCCCCTCTATGCGCAAATTGACAACGGGACGGTAGCCGCCTACATCGTTCCAATCAACACACGCGGGCTGTGGGGCAAAATCCACGGCTACCTGGCCATCGAAAACGACGGAGCGACCATTCGCGGCTTTACCGTTTACAAACACTCGGAAACCCCGGGACTGGGCGGCGAGATTGAAAGCCGATGGTTCCGAAAAAATTTTAAAAACAAGAAAATCGTGAACAGCCAGGGCAGTTTTGTCTCCATCGGCATCGCCAAGGGGGCTGCCAAGGACGCCGTGCCCAGGGATCGCCAGAAAAATTACGTGGACGGCATCAGCGGCGCCACCCTGACCGGAAAGTTCCTCACTTCGGGACTGAAAGAGATTCTGTCCGACTACGAGCCCATGGCCATCGAATTTCGGCAAAAGAATCCACGATATCTAAGGGTGAATTAATGAAGGGTTATCAGCGTGCAAAGCCGGTGCGGAGGACAGCTGGTTTACGCCACACGCAATTTCATTTAAGTGCTGGTAAGGCGCACTCCCCCGCTGGAAGAACTGGCGGGACAAGCGGGCGTCTCGGAAACTCGCTTCGCTCAAACAGTCCGAGACGCTGATCCTCCGCTACGCCTAACCAGCACTAAAATTCATTGCTGACGTGGCGTAAACCAGCTGTCCTCCGCACCTCATGTAGGTGATTCGGAGCTAAAATCTGGCTTTTTTTAAAGTCGGATCGTTAAGTTACGTTGGATGTTTGAATTCAACATGCTGAATGAAGCCGAACTCAATTGCACCGAGCCGCTGGATGCGGAGGTTGGTTCCGCCCATTGAGCCGCAGAGATTCGTTATTTCAATACCTTACCAATGGGGGAGACCGTGTCGCCGCCTAGCACGGCCAATGAGAACAAGGCACATTGTGTTGAGCAACATAGACCAAATATTGCTGTTTGGCGCTGCGGCGAACATCGGAGGGGGCAAGCATCCCCCGTTGGTAAGGTATTGAAAAACCATCCCGGAGGCGACGGGCGGAACCAACCTCCGCATCCAGCGGCGGTCTGGCTTGAACAACGGGCAGTCGTTCAGATAACTGACCCGGAAAAACACAAAAAAACTGGAAGTAGATACAACTATCAATCATGGCAAAATCAAAAACATACGCAGCCATCAGCCAGGCCCTGTGGCAATCCAACCCCATCTCCAAACAGATCCTGGGCATCTGCTCGGCCCTGGCTGTCACGGTGCAACTCAAGACCGCCATCGTCATGAGCCTGGCGCTCACCTTTGTGGTGGCCTTCTCCAACCTGACCATTTCGCTGCTAAGGCATCAGATACCGCGAAATATCCGCATCATCGTGGAAGTCGCCGTCATCGCCACGCTGGTCATTATCGCCGACGAATTTCTCAAAGCGTTCATGTACGATATCAGCAAGCAACTCTCCGTATTCGTGGGGTTGATCATCACCAACTGTATCGTCATGGGCCGGGCGGAGACCTTCGCCATGGGCAACCCTCCCGGGCAAAGTTTCGTAGACGGTATGGCCAACGGTATCGGATACGGCTCCATCTTGTGCGGGGTGGCTTTTTTCCGTGAATTGCTGGGGGCCGGCAAGCTGTTTGGTTATCCGGTCATCCCGCAAAGCGTCTATGAGGC
>JASFGJ010000160.1:0-8169 GCA_050123815.1 Desulfobacteraceae bacterium | reverse complement strand
GCGGTTGCTGCTCGATCTCTACCATCGCCATGGCCCGGAGATGCTCTCCCACCTGCAGGATGCCATCTTTGCTTTTGTCATCGTGGATGAACAGCATGGGCTGTTTGCGGCGCGGGATCTGCTGGGCATTAAAACGCTCTTTTATACCGTAAAAAACGGCGTCACCTACCTGGCTTCTGAAATAAAGGCCATACTGGCTGTAACCAGCGATGTATATGAATTCCCGGCCGGCCATTACATGACCCACGACGGCGAGTTTATTGCTTTTGCCGACCTTCCCGAGCAACCGCCCGAGTGCCTGCATTCAGACGAAACCCAAAGCATCGCCTTCATTCGCAGCGCCATCGAAACCAGCCTGGATAACCGCATCGATTTCAAATTCAACACCGGCAGCCTGCTCAGCGGCGGCATCGACAGCAGTGTCATTGCCATGCTGGCCAGCCGGCGCTACAAAGCCCGTTTTGGTTCAAACGCGCAGTTGAACACTTTTGCGTTAGGCGTTGGTGAAAGCGAGGACATTATCAATGCCCGGCTGGTGGCAAAGGCGATCGACAGCCGCCATCACGAAAAAATCGTCGACCTGGACAAACTTTTGGCCGTCCTGGATGACGTGATTTACCATTTGGAATCCTTTGATCCCTCCCTGGTGCGCAGTGCGGCGTCCAACTATCTGATCTCTCAATTTGCCGCCCAGCAGGGCATTGAAGTGCTGCTTTCCGGCGAGGGCGGCGATGAAGTGTTTTGCGGATACCTCTATCTTAAAGATGAGCCTCCCGAGGCCCTTTTCAACGGCCAGATCAATTGCCTCAAGTTTTTGCACAACAATGCCTCCCTGCGCCTGGACCATATGAACCAATGCCATCAGGTCCGCGTGGTGGCGCCGCTGATCTCCGGCCCGCTGTTGAACTTCACCCTTGCCCTTGCCCCGGAGCTGAAACAAAAACCCGATGGCGACCTGAAAATGGAAAAGTATATTTTCCGAAAAACCTTTGAAAAAGACCTGCCCACCCAGGTGGTCTGGCGTTTGAAACAAGAATTTTCCCAGGGCAGCGGATCGGCGGCCCGATTGCCCGCCTATTTTGAACAGACCATAACAGACAATGAGCTGATCGAAATTCAGCAGGCCTTTCCCATGGTCCGCAGCAAGGAAGAGATGTTCTATTTCAAACTTTTCACCAAACACTTCGGCAGCGGCAGCGCGGTCGATACCGTGGGGCAGTGGATTACGCTTTAGATTTCCTTTTTTGAGATGGCGGCTCCGCCTTATCGGCACTGGGCCGTTTTTTTATATTTAAACGATTACCGGAAGAAAGGTAGAAAATGAGCAAACTGAAAAACAATCATGTATTTACCAGCGAATCGGTCAGCGAAGGTCATCCGGACAAGGTCTGCGACCAGGTGTCGGATGCGATTCTCGACGCGTGTCTTGCCGAGGACCCATCCAGCAAGGTGGCTTGCGAGACGGCGGTGACCACCAATTTTCTGATCAATATCGGCGAAATCACCTGCCGCGGCTGGGACGCCATCGATCCTGAAGCCATTTCCCGCCAGGTGGTCAAAGAGATCGGGTACGACCGGGACGAACTGCTCTTTTGCTGCGACAGTTTCGACTATGAATGTCGCATCCACCCTCAGTCGTGCGACATTGCCCAGGGGGTTTGCGAAGGCCAGGGACTGTTCAAAGAGCAGGGTGCCGGCGACCAGGGCATGATGTTCGGCTACGCCACGCGGTCGACACCTTCGCTGATGCCGGCTCCCATCCATTACAGCCATGAGCTGCTGGATCATCTCCAGCGCATCCGCAAGCACGGCGACATCGGCTACCTGAGACCCGACGCCAAAACCCAGGTGTCCGTGCTCCACGAGGCCGGCGTGCCGGTCCGCATCACCAATGTGGTGATTTCCCACCAAACCGATGACGTGCCCTTGCCCCAGATCCGCAACGACTTGGTTCAGGTGGCGCAGGAAGCACTGGGCAAGACCGGCTTGCTCGATAACGATACCGAGTACTTCATCAATCCCACCGGTAAATTTGTCATCGGCGGCCCCCATGGCGACGCCGGACTGACCGGCCGAAAAATCATTGTGGACAGCTACGGCGGCGTGGGCTGCCACGGCGGCGGCGCCTTCAGCGGCAAAGACCCTTCAAAGGTGGACCGCTCAGCCGCCTATTTCGCCCGCTATGCCGCCAAGAACGTGGTGGCCGCCGGTCTGGCCGACAAATGCGAAATCCAGGTGGCCTATGCCATCGGGGTGGCCAAACCGCTGAGCATCAATGTGGACACCTTCGGCACGGGCAATGTGGATGAAAAAGATATCCAGGCCGAATTGGAATCGGGCGAGCTTTTCGACTTCCGCCCGGCTTCGATCATCCGGGATCTGGAACTGACCCGGCCCGATGGCTGGTCCTATCGGGACACCTCGGTTACCGGCCATTTTGGAAGGGACATCTTCCCGTGGGAACAGACCGACAAGGCCCAGGCCCTTGCGGATAAGCTCGGGCTCAAAGCGAAGTGTGTGGCATAAGTTAACAGAAAAACACAATCAAGGAGAGTAAATGCAATCGCAAACCGCTAAGCAAGCTTCAAATCATAACGGCACGGTCATCACTGAAATTTCCAAGATCATTGCCGGTGAAAACTCCGCAGCAGAAAAGGATTATAAGGTCGCCGATATCTCTCTGGCCGCATGGGGACGGCGGGAGATCGAGATCGCCGAAAAAGAGATGCCCGGCCTCATGGCCACCCGTGAAAAATACGGCCCGCAAAAGCCGTTGAAAGATGTGCGCATAATGGGCAGTCTTCACATGACCGTTCAGACCGCTGTCCTTATCGAAACCCTTACGTCCCTCGGCGCCGATGTGCGCTGGGCCAGCTGCAACATCTTTTCCACGCAAGACCACGCCGCCGCGGCCATTGCCGCCACCGGCACACCGGTGTTTGCCTGGAAAGGCGAGACCCTGGAAGAGTACTGGTGGTGCACCCTGAAGGCCATGACCTGGCCGGACGGCAAAACCCCGCAATTGATCGTCGATGACGGCGGTGACGCCACCTTGCTGATCCACAAGGGGTATGCCGGCGAAAACGACCCGGCGCTTTTGGATACGCCCACCGACAACAAGGAACTTCAAATCGTCCAGCAGCTTCTCAAAAAGGTCTACCAGGCCGATACCGCCTTCTGGCATCGTGCGGCAAAGGCGTGGAAGGGGGTCTCCGAAGAGACCACCACCGGCGTGCATCGTCTCTATCACATGCAAAAAGAGGGCTCGTTGCTGGTGCCGGCCATCAATGTCAACGATTCGGTCACCAAATCGAAGTTCGACAATGTCTATGGCTGCCGCCATTCATTGGTGGACGGCATCTGCCGGGCCATGGACGTGATGCTGGCCGGCAAAACCGCCATGGTGTGCGGATTCGGCGACGTGGGCAAAGGATCGGCGGAATCCCTGGCCGGGCAAAAATGCCGCGTGCTGGTATCGGAAGTCGATCCCATCTGCGCCCTGCAGGCCTGCATGGCCGGGTATACGGTATGCACGGTGGAAGATGCATTGGCCCAGGCGGATATTTTTGTCACCACCACCGGAAACAAGGACATCATCACCGCCGAGCACATGAGCCGCATGAAAGACCAGGCCATTGTCTGCAACATCGGCCATTTCGACAACGAAATCCAGGTGGATGCCCTCAACAACCGGCCCGGCGTTGAAAAAACCCAAATCAAACCCCAGGTGGACAAATACACATTTGCCGACGGCCACAGCATCTATCTCTTGGCCGAAGGAAGGCTGGTCAACCTTGGATGCGCCACCGGCCACCCGAGCTTTGTGATGTCCAACAGTTTCACCAACCAGGTATTGGCCCAGATGGACCTGTGGCAGCAAAAAGATTCCAGAGAAGTGGATGTCTACTGTCTCGATAAAAAACTCGATGAAGAGGTGGCCAGGCTGCACCTGGACAAGCTCGGCGCCCGATTGACCCGCATGTCGCAGGAGCAGGCCGATTATATCGGCGTACCGGTGGACGGACCTTACAAGCCGGATCACTATCGTTATTAATCTGTACGCCCTGATATTGTAAAAATAACATGGCAACATTTAAGGAGAAATAGCATTGCAGAATTCAGACAGCTTTAATATCCATCTGCCTGATGTGGAAGCCATTGAACAAGGAAAAGAATTTCTTTTCCTTGAGCAGGACGGCCGGAAGGAAAAGATCGAGTTTCACGACTACGACCGGCTATATGAAATTCCGGGGCTATACGAACATCTGTTTTACGAAAGATACAAGTGCAACTCTCCGGAAGTCGTATGCGGTCTCTTGAAAAAACATATTGAACAAGAGAGGCAAGCCAATGAACCGATCGTGGCCTTAGACGTCGGTGCCGGCAACGGTATAGTGGGAGAACAGCTGGCTGATCTCGGCGCTGAGGCCATCGTCGGCATCGACATCATCGACGAAGCGGCCGAAGCTGCTCAGCGCGACCGGCCGGGCATTTATGATGCTTACCATGTCACCGACCTGACCGATATGCCGTCCGATGTTGAACACTCTTTGAAGAAAATGGACTTCAATTGCATGACTGTAGTGGCCGCACTGGGATTTGGCGACATCCCGCCGGATGCTTTCGCCGGTGGGTACAACCTGGTCTCCTCACAGGGCTGGGTGGCGTTCAATATCAAGGAGGATTTTGTCTGCCAGGAGGATCAATCCGGTTTTTGCCAACTCATCGGACGCATGGAGCAAGACGGTGTCCTGGAGATCCGCGAACGCCTCAGGTATCGACACCGCTTCTGCCAGGATGGAACGTCTCTCTACTATTATGCCGTCGTGGGCAAGAAGCAAATGAACATCTCTGCCGAGATGCTTGCCGAAACTTAGGGTTCGCGCAAAAATGTGAAGTTATTTTTGCGCGAACCCTTAAACCATATCCGCATTGATCAGGTCGCCGAATTGTGGATAACGGGTTCGATTTCCTTGAGTGCTTCGATGGGGATGTGGCAAAGGATTCGATGTCCCTTACCGTTTTGCTGCCAAGGCGGAGCCGTGGTTTTGCAGATTTTTCCGCCATCGGCCAGCATCTCTTTCCTCCGGGGGCATCTCGTATGAAACCGACATCCTTTGGGTGGATTTAATGCACTGGGCACATTTCCGCTGAGGCGGATCTCTTTTTGTTCCGCCTCGGGATCCGGGATGGGAACGGCGGAAAGCAACGCTTCGGTGTACGGATGGTAAGGCGGCTCGTAAATCCGTTCCGCGGGACCGATCTCAACGATCTGCCCCAGATACATCACGGCGATCTCATCGGAAAAGAATCGGACCACACTCAGGTCGTGGGCAATAAAAATCATGGTGGCGCCGAAAGCGCTCTGGATTTCCAGCAGCAGGTTTACCACCGCCGCCTGGACGGACACATCCAGGGCCGAGACCGGTTCATCGCAGATGATCAGGTCCGGGCGGCTGGCCAGGGCTCTGGCGATGCCCACACGCTGCTTCTCGCCGCCGCTGAGCTGGCGCGGCAGGCGATCATAGTAGGAAGGGCTTAACCGTACGGCTTTCAGGATGCGATTCACCTCGTCCCTGATCCTCTCCTTTGGAACGGTCTTGAACTTCTTAATGGGACGGGCGATCTGCCAGCCGACGGAATAGGAGGGATTCAGGGTGGAGTCCGGATTTTGGAAAACCATCTGCATTTCCCTGATCAACCGGCTCTCCCTTTCGGAAACCGGCTGGCCGATGTCCACACCCAAAAACTCCGCCTCGCCTTCGGTGATATCCTCGAGGCCGATCAGGCCTTTGACCAGTGTGGATTTGCCGCATCCGGACTCGCCCACGACGCCCAGGGTCCGGCCCTTGGCCAGCCGGACGCTCACGTCATCCACCGCCTTGACGAATTTTTTTTCACCCAGACCGAAAAGACTTCGGATGCTGTTGGACTCCTGGGGATAGTAAACTTTCAGGTTCTCAAATGCCAGCAGTTTTTCTTTTTCAGAACCGTCGTTTTCCGCAAGTGCTCTGCTTTTTCCGGCATCCCTGCGCACACGGGGCGTTCTCGGCTGGCTGTCGATTTCCAGGGCGTAGATACACCGGGCGAAATGTTCGCCCGACAGCGGTATCAATTCCGGTCGCTGTTGCCGGCATTCATCGGTGGCAAAATCGCACCGGGGGGCGAAAATGCACTGGTCGTGGGGTCGGGCCGACGGCGCCGGCACCCGGCCGCGGATGGGCCGGAGGATGGAGTCGAGTTTGCTTTCGCCCAGCCGTGGGACACAGGAGAGCAGGCCCATGGTATAGGGGTGGGACGGATGAGAGAAGATCGCGCTGATGGGCGCCCGTTCCACGAGTTCTCCGGCATACATGACGCACAGGTAATCACTGACCCGGGCCACAACGCCCAGATTGTGGGTGATGAAGATGTTGGCGGTGTGGTAGCTCTCTTTCAGCGCTTCCAGCAGGTCAAGGACCGCCGCCTCCACCGTCACGTCCAGGGCCGTGGTGGGTTCGTCCATGATGAGCAGCGCCGGGTTGTTGAGCATGCCCATGGCGATGACCACCCGCTGTTGCTGTCCTCCGGAAATCTGGTGGGTGAACCGCGTCATCACGTTTTCGGGATCGGGCATGTTCACCTGCCTGAGCATTTGGACGCACTGGTTCCAGGCATCCGCCTCGCTGATATCCCGGTGAAAGGTGAGGACTTCCACCAGCTGTTCGCCCAGGCGCACCGATGGGTTCAGGGCCTGCATCGGGTCCTGATAGACCATTGAAATCCGGTCCCCGCGCAGCGTCTTGAGTTCCTGCTCCGACCGCCCCACCAGGTTGTTGCCCTGGAACAACACGTCGCCGTTGATAATTTTGCCGTTGGGACCGAGAAAATTGACGATGCCGAAGGCGATGGTGCTCTTGCCGCACCCGGATTCACCCACCAGTCCTACGGTCTGCCCTTGTTTCACCTTGAACGAGACATCCCTGACGGCATTCACATCGCCTTTACGCGTTTCGTAAGCAATGCTCAGGTTGTTTAATTCCAATACCACGTCGCTGTCTGATGTGCTCATCGATGTCGACCTTTAAGCGTTTCTCATATTTCTTCCATTATTGATACCGCATGCTCTCTTCTCTCAGCCCGTCGGCCAGCAGGTTCAGGCCCACAACCAGTGAAGCGATGGCCAACGACGGCCATAGCGCCGCCCAGTAACTGCCCTCCAGGATGAATTCACGGCCCTTGGCCACCATGGATCCCCAGTCCGGCGAGGGCGGCGGCATGCCGAGCCCCAGAAATCCCAAGGTTCCCATGGCGAAAATGGCGTAACCCACGCGCAGCATGGCGTCCACGATGATAGGGCCGCGGGCGTTGGGCAGGATTTCCACAAACATGATGTACCACGGACTTTCCCCGCGGGTTTCGGCGGCCCGGATATATTCCCGCGTGCGGATATCCAGCGTGAGACTCCTCACCAGCCGGGCGATGCCCGGCGTACCGACGATGGTGATGGCGATGACCACGTTCACGGCCGACGCGCCCAGCGCCGCCATGATGATCAGAAACAGCAGAATGATGGGCACGGCCATCATGGCGTCAAGCAGGCGCATGACGATCTCGTCCAGCCATCCGCCGTAATATCCGCTGATGAGTCCCAGGGTGGTGCCTGCCAGAAGAGCCACAAAAACGCCCCAGATCGCTGTACCTCCGGGCACCCAGACATTTTCCGATAGGGGTAGCATCACCAGAACCACCCGTGCGCCGTAGATGAGGCGGGTCCACAGATCCCGGCCCAGTTCGTCGGTGCCCAGGACATGGGCCTCGGACGGCCCCTGGTTCGGAGCTTTCCAGTCCTGTTCGTACGGCGTGTAAGGGGTGAGCAGGGGGGCGAAGATCGCCACAAAAACCCAGAACAGCACAATCACCAGCCCCACCACCGCCACTTTGGATGCGAACAGGACCGCAAGGCCGTCACGCATTCGTTCGAGACTTTTCATCCGTGGCTGCGCCGCATCCTGTGAGGGAATGAGGGATTGCGAACCATTTTGTGTTCCATTGTTGTTTGACACCGGTTTCACCTTATCCGTCAGTTGTAACGAATACGCGGATTTAAAAAAGTGTAAATAACATCCGCCACCAATTGCGTGCCCACGGCCACGATCACCAGGATCATGGCGCCGGCCTCCAGGGCGT
>JASFGJ010000159.1:0-8181 GCA_050123815.1 Desulfobacteraceae bacterium | reverse complement strand
GCGCTGTATATAATGGGTTTGAAGGCGGAGCCGGGTTGCCGCCGGGATTGAACGGTCCGGTTGAACTGGCTGCTCAGAAAATCCCGACCGCCAACCATGACTTTGACCAGACCGGTGCCTGCCTCGATGCACATCATGGCGGCCTGCACCTCCGGGGTCTGGTAAAGCTTGAGCTGCCACTGCCCCTCTTCGGAGCCCTTGTCCTTGACCTCCACCTCGATGACATCACCCACCGACAACGCCTGACTGGGGCGACGGATCTTTACCTGGTAATAAGCCACTTCGGGATTGGGTTTGCGGGCCCAGCGCATATCGTCAACATGAATGGTCCCTCTCTGGGATCCCATCCGCACGGTTGCCTGGCCGGCTTTGTCATCCACGGCAATGACCACGCCTTTAGTGGTCAGGCCGGGGACCAGCGGCGTGAGCTGCAGCTCTTTATCCAACTCCTGGGAAAAGGTTTCGATCTGTTCCGCCTCGAGCTTTTGCAGCGGTCCCCGATACCCCTGGCGCTGATCCAACGCCTTGAGTCCCTTTTGGATCTGCTCCCGGGCAATCTTCTGCATCTCGATATTCACGGCAGCATAGATCTTCAGGCCTTGCGTATAAAGCGCTTTTTCGCCATACTTTTTTTCGATGTAACGCCGGATGTCCTCGGTATAGACCGGCACTTTCTCCAGATACCAGTTGCGCCGCGGCTGGATATCCAATACCGTATTGATCGCTTCGGATGCCGCCAGGTCGGTAATGTAGCCCTCGGCAACCATCCGGTTGAGAACATAGATTTGGCGTTGATTGGCCCGCTCGGGATAGTGGAATGGCGAGTAGCGGCTAGGCGCCTGGGGCAAACCGGCCAGCATGGCGGCTTCGGCCAGATTCAACTCTTCCACCGATTTTCCGAAATAGTTCTCCGAGGCCGCCTGAACACCGTATGCGCCGTGCCCTAAATAGATCTGGTTCAGGTAGAGATAAAGAATGTCTTCCTTGCTGAATGTTTTGTCGATACGATAGGCCAGAATCGCCTCTTTTATTTTGCGTTCATAACTGCGCTCCGGGGTCAGCAGAAAACTTTTGGTGACCTGCTGGGTAATGGTGCTGCCCCCCTGTACGATGGTGCCGGCCTCGAGGTTTTTGAAGAATGCCCGCATGATACTGAAAAAATCGATCCCCCGGTGCTTGTAAAAGCGGGCATCTTCAGCCGCGATAAATGCCTGTTGCAGCTGCTGCGGCATGCTCTCCAACGGCTTGACGACACGACGCTCTTTGTAAAACTCGGCAATCTTGCGGTTATCGTCTGACACCACGGTGGTAATGATGGAGGGGTGGTAATCTTTTAACGAGGTGATCTTGGGAAGGTCTCTGCTCAAGTAAAGGAAAACCACCAAGGTCGCAGCGGCACCCATGAACATCATCAAAACAACCAGCCATAGGGACCACTTGAGAATCCTCATCCAGGGGCCGCGTTGCTGCTTGCGCGCACGCTTTTTCAGAATCTGAGATGTCGTAACTGTTTTGGCCATAATATCCCACGCTATGTCCCGCCATACAGAAATAATGAGGTAAAATCGAGACCAAACATTGTCTTGATCATCGGTGCAGACAACCTATCAAAAAAGCGTCGACACAGCAAGTTTTTCCCATTGTTTCATGGAATTGGCTCGGTCGTAATTGTGAGACCATGAAGATCAAGTTGACCCTCCTGTTGCACAAAAAAACCCGATCCTCCAGTCCACAACCGGTATATTGCGATAACGGTTTCATAGTCGGCTTTTTTACTACGATCTTAAGGCTTTTTAAACCTTTCGCCATCTTTTTAAACAATAATAGGGTTGACATTGGAGCTGCACCTGCCTACTAAGACAGGTTCTGTAGGCGGAACAAAAAAATGATATGATCGCCCGATTCAGCGATGAGGAAATCGCATTTAGGAATAACGCACGATGATCACACTCAATTTTGAAAAAATGGACGGATTGTTACCGGCGGTGGTGCAGGATCACGACTCCGGTGAAATCCTGATGGTGGGCTTTATGAACCAGGAGGCTTGGGAGACCACCTTGCAAACCGGCAAGGCGACGTTCTACAGCCGCAGCCGCGACACCCTCTGGACTAAGGGGCTGACCTCCGGCAACGTGCAACTGGTCAAGGAGATTCGGATAGACTGTGACGATGACACCGTTCTGCTCAAAGTAGAGCAGGTGGGCGGCGCAGCCTGTCACACGGGTCACCGCAGCTGCTTCTACAAACGCGTCAAATCGGATCAATCGTTAGAAGTGGTGGGAAAACCATTGTTCGACCCAAAGGAGGTATACAAAAAATGACACTGCCCTTGAAGCTCGGCGTCCCCAAGGGAAGCCTGCAAAATGCGACCATTGCACTATTCAAGCGCTCCGGCTGGACCATCAACGTCAACGGCCGCAGCTATTTTCCGGAAATCAATGACGACACCATCGAATGTGCCATCTGCCGCGCTCAGGAGATGTCGAGTTATGTGCAAAGCGGCACCCTGGATGCGGGTCTGACCGGAATGGACTGGATTGCCGAGAATCAATCCGACGTCCACGTAGTGGACAATCTGATCTACTCAAAGGTTAGTTCGCGCCCGGCGCGCTGGGTTCTGGCCGTACCGTACGACTCCGGGATCAAAAAACTGGAAGATCTCAACGGCAAAAAGATCGCCACCGAACTGGTGGGATTCACCAAACGCTATTTTGCCGAACGCAACATTGACGTCCAGGTCGAATTTTCCTGGGGCGCCACCGAAGCAAAGGTCGTTTCCGGTTTAGCGGACGCCATTGTGGAAGTCACGGAGACCGGTTCGACCATTAAAGCCCACGGCCTGCGCATCATCCACGAGCTGATGCAAACCAACACCCAGCTGATTGCCAATCACAGCGCCTGGAAAGATCCGGCCAAGCGCCGGAAAATCGAACAGGTGGCCATGCTGCTCAACGGCGCGCTTCGGGGTGAAAAGCTGGTGGGGCTGAAAATGAACGTTTCTGAAAAAAACGTGGAGGCCGTGGTCGCACTGCTGCCAAGCCTCAACGCCCCGACAGTGTCGCACCTGTACAAGTCCGAGTGGCTCGCGGTGGAAAGCGTTGTGGACACCAGCGTGGTGCGCGACCTGATTCCCAAACTGCTCGCGGCCGGGGCCGAGGGCATTATCGAATACCCGCTGAACAAGGTTCTGTAGAATACCTAACCTCTCTCCCGTCAAGGGAGAGAGGTTCAAATTGACATTTCTATTGAAAAAGCCCCTTATTCCACCTATTAATCGTATTTCCGATCATCATCTTAGGCGAGAGGTATGCTGTGGTATCCAAACGCACCGAACAGATGACATCGTTCATCGTCATGGATGTACTGGAAAGGGCCTGCGAGCTGGAAAGCAAGGGAATCGACATCGTCCACCTGGAGGTGGGCGAACCCGATTTCGACACGCCCGAGTGCGTCAAGGAAGCCTGCTGCAAAGCCATGCAGGACGGCTTTACGCACTACACGCACAGCCTTGGAATTCTCGAACTGCGAGAAGCGATTTGCCAATATTATCACGGCAAATACGGCGTTTCCGTCGATCCGGGACAGGTGATTGTCACCGCAGGTTGCTCACCGGCCATCTTTATGACCTTTGCCGCCCTGCTCGAGGCCGGCGATGAGGTGATTATTTCCGATCCGCATTATGCCTGCTATCCCAATTTCATCAACTTCGTGCAGGGACGCACCGTCACCGTCCCGGTTTCGGAGTCCGACGGGTTCCAGTATCGGCCGGAAGCCATTCGCAACAAAATAGACGACCGCACCCAGGCAATCTTCATCAACTCCCCATCCAATCCCACCGGCAACCTGCTGTCAGCCGAGCGCATGCAAGCCATCGCAGAGCTGGGGCCCTATGTGGTCTCTGATGAGATATACCACGGCCTGGTCTATGAAAGCTCCGAACGCTCGATTCTGGAATTTAGCGACCACGCCTTTGTGATCAACGGTTTTTCCAAGCTTTTTGCCATGACGGGCCTGCGCCTGGGATATTTGATCGCACCCAAGCCGTTTGTGCGGGCCATACAGAAAGTCCACCAAAATTTTTTCATCTCCGCCAACGCGGCCGTTCAAAAAGCGGGAATTGTGGCGCTTGAACAGGCGCATGACGACGTCGAACGCATGAAAGCCATCTACGACAAGCGACGCCGTTATATGATCGACCGTATCCGTGATCTGGGTCTGGGCATCACGGTGGAGCCCACCGGCGCTTTCTATGTGTTCGCCAATGCAAAGCACTTGTCAAACGACAGCTACCGGCTGGCATTCGACATTTTGGAAAAGGCGCATGTGGGTGTCACCCCCGGCATCGATTTCGGCGAGGGCGGAGAAGGCTATCTGCGCTTTTCCTACGCCAATTCTCTGGAAAATATTAAATTGGGGCTGGACCGTTTGCAGCGCTATATTGAAAATTATAACGGCCTGCCTGCAAAATAACGATATTGTTTTGGCAAACCGGTCGGTCCAACTATGTGCACCGATCAGTGTTAAGTATTAAATGATTAAGTTTTAAGTTAAGGTATCCTACCGATTATAATGAATAATCGCACATACGATCGGGCTTGTCGCAGATGGCTTGTTTAACCATTGAGCTGCGGATTTGACCGTATTCGAGAGAAAGACGATTCATGCGCAATCTTCTGATCATCGGGCTGGGCGGATTTATCGGTGCGATTCTGCGTTATCTGGTCAGCGGCCAGGTTCAAAAATGGTCCGAAAGCGTCGACTTTCCCTACGGCACACTGGCTGTCAACCTGATCGGATGCCTGCTGATCGGGGCGCTCACGCGCCTGGATGAAATACGGGATGTGTTGACGCCCGACATGCGCTTTTTGATCTTTATCGGTCTGCTGGGTGCCTTTACAACATACTCAACTTTCAGCAACGAAGCCATCAACCTGGTCAACGACCGGCGCTTCGATCTGGCCTTTCTCTATATGGGCACCCATCTGGTTCTTGGACTGGCCGCGGTGCTGGCGGGCCGCCTAACCACCTATTTGGTATGGAGATAACCCATGCATATTCCTCAGGAAGGACAACTGCTGCGTATCTTCATCGGAGAAACAGACAAGTACGCAGGCCGGCCGCTCTATGAGTGGATCGTACTGGAGGCCAAAGCAAAAGGTCTTGCCGGCGCGACGGTACTGCGCGGCATGATGGGTTTCGGCGCCCACAGCCGCATTCACACTTCCAAAATACTGCGTTTGAGCGAGGATCTGCCCATCATCATCGAAATCGTGGATACCCATGAGAAGTTGCAGGCGTTTCTGGACCATATCGACCAAGCCATCGGCGAAGGGTTGGCCACGCTGGAAAAAGCAAGCGTTCAGTTCTATCGCCATAAAAAATAACCTGAAGGCCGGCTCCGGCAAGCGTTTGACCTCGGAATACGAACGAAACGGAAGCATCCATGAACATCAAACAGAGACTGCTCGCCTGGACCAAAACGTCGGACCAATGGTTCATTTTCCATCCATCGCGCTGGCCTCACCGCGAGCTTGTCAGTCGGGCAACGGCCCTGGCGATCATTGTCACATTTCTGGTATTGCGTATTTACAAGTTCCACCGTTTCCCCGGCACCTATGCTTCGGAGCAGGCGTTCTTCGGCGGCTTCAAAACGGCCGGCGGGGGCGATCTCTATTCAACGGCGCAGATCGCCGGACTGTGGGGGATCAAACTAGCGGCCTGGTCCATCGAAACCCTGATCTATCTGGGTTATGTGGCCTCGTACGCCAGCCGGGCCAAAGCCGTTGATATCGCCAAGGGGTTTATGGAGACCGCCTTTCCAATTATCGTTGCCGGAATCCCCCTGTTGATCTCTTTCCTGCCTTACAGACTGCCGCGCTGGGTTCCTTACGGTTCCGGCCATCATGCGACCTTTTACCTGGCCATCATGGCCCTGATCGTTGCCGGGGGCCTGCTGAATCTGATCGGGTTGGTGACCCTGCGCCGGGCCTTTACCATCATGACCGAAGCTCGCACCTTGATCACCCGGGGCATCTTCGGCGTCATGCGTCACCCGCTGTATACCGGTCATTTCATCATGTTCTTCGGCAGCATGCTGCTGCACTTGGATTGGACTGCCGCCGGCATGTACCTCATTTTCCTGGCAGGGCAGGTGATGCGGGCCAAAATGGAAGAGCGTAAATTGTCGCAAGTCTTTCCCGAGTACGAACGATATAGCCGTTCGACCGGCATGTTTTTTCCAAAATTAAGGGTCTTGGGGGCGTGCAAGAAATAGATTCCAGGATCCTAACAGACAGCAAATGCCCTCACAAGTGCGGTCATCTCCCCTTATTGGGCACCTTGCTTCTCAAGTGCCGCGGAAGCTTAACATTAAAATTCTCGATCAAGAAACGTCGATGTTGTTCGGCTCGCAGATCAGGTCTGCAATGGTCACAGTGTCCAGCTTTTCAAACATGGCCTCTGTGGCTTCCATCCAGATGGCACGCACGCGGCACTCCTCGGCCTTCTGACACTGCTCGGGGGCACTGACGCAGGCCACCAGATCGGTTTGGCCTTCGAACAGCCGAACAAGCTGCCCGATGGTAATCGACTCCGGGGGACGATCGAGTTGGTGACCGCCCTTGGATCCCCTGACACTGGTAATCAATCCAGCTTTCTTGAGGGTGCGAATGAGCTGCTCGAGATATTTGACCGGTATTTGCTGCACTCTCGCGATTTCACTGACTTGAATTGGCTTCTCTTCATTGCGCCTGGCCAATTCCATAATGATGCGAGTTCCGTAGCGACTGCGTGTTGAAAGCTTCATTGTTTGAATATACCACTTGTTGGTTTATCTTGATTTATCGCTTAGTGAGGAAACTTTGGATTGTCAATAAAATTTATATAGATTCTATGCATCGTCTTTGATGAGGCCCGTTTCCTGCGCTTTGCGGTCAACGGCAGCGCAAACAACCCCATCCGGATTCAGGTTGAGAGGTTTTTCGGTGGCAAAGGTTTTAGATTATTATCTTTTGACATCAGTCGAAACATGGTTTAAGGTGCGCTATCTGACAATTGCGATTGGAATCGTGTAAATGACACAACACCTTGCCTTATTCCTGCTGATTATTTTTTCTGTCCACCTGCTGATATTCCTCCGTTTGACCTTCAAGCATAAACGAAGCCAATTTCTGCTGGCCACTATGGCCTTTACGGCTTTGGCGCTTTCCAATGCCTTGCGTTTGTGGCGTCCCGGACTAGACTTGGCGGGTCACAATCCCTACGCCTGGCTTCGGTTTATGGCTTGGTGCTCTTCCGCGGGATCCGCGGTTCTGTTTGTCCGCGACAAGGTAAAATTAAGAAAAGCCTAAGCCCGCATCCAATTTCCCAAGAAAAATCAAAGCGCTTTGACAACCCGGTAATCAGGTTGACGATTACCCGGACCGGGTAATGAATTCCTTTTAGGATTGCGTCGAAAGGCAGGTGCCTGGATTCATCCATTTCCGGGTCTTATCTGCCGGTATACCCGATCCAGCGCTTCCATGGTCAGTTCGGGTACTTGAATAGTGGGACGCAAAAATTGAGGAGGCGAAATAAATTTCTGCATCATCGCCATAAAGTGCCCGATATCCTGGAACTCTTCTTTTGGATAACAGATCAGGCGCCTGACCCCGCGCTTCCGGCTGCACTGAAAGAAGAAATAGCTTTGTTCGTCTAAGGCGCAGCCGCGAAAGCCGCCGGCATGCGCCCGCAGGTGCAATAATTCCATTACATTTGGCCCGCATTGATCAGCAGGTGGCAGATGATGCTGGCGGCGTACCCAAGCGCGATGACGGGGGTCCATTTCAAATGGGCGCCGAAGGTGTATTTGCCCCTGGCCGTACCGAGCAATGCCACACCGGCGGCGGAGCCGATGGCCAGCATGCTGCCGCCCACCCCTGCGGTCAAGGTCACCAGCAGCCATTGACCGTGGGACATTTCCGGATTCATGGTCAACACGGCAAACATGACCGGAATGTTATCGACGATGGCGGAAAGGATTCCCACCAGCACATTGGCGGTGGTGGCGCCCAGGCCGTGGTACGCAAACGCCGAGAGCGTGTTCAAATAGCCGAATTGCGCCAGCCCGCCCACACACAAAATGACGCCGTAAAAAAACATCAGCGTGTCCCACTCGGCCTGCGCGATCTTCTGCATAATATC
>JASFGJ010000158.1:0-8196 GCA_050123815.1 Desulfobacteraceae bacterium | reverse complement strand
GCCTGCCCTGAGGCCCTTCGCCACCCCACGGGTCGTTGTCGAACAAACGCCGGATAGCCGCCCACCGCAACGTCATTTCATGATAACGATGCGCCTCTTGGTCCTGCTCGAATGTGTCGGCAGTCCATTGGGTGGGTTCATGCTGCCCCAGACAAAAATCGGGGGGCCTGAAAAAATGGAGCACGGTATGTCGCCCGGTGGCTGCATCAAACAAGGCCCCCTGCTCGATCGGAAATGTTCGGCAGGTGTCGGGACGATCCTTATAAACCCGGCATCCGCTGTCGGTTAGAAACGGGCAGGTCCGTTCTTCGTTTTGGGCCATTTTCAACAAGACTTCGGGAAAGTGATAGTCTTCGCGCAGAACGATATCCACGTGCTCATCGATAAACGCATCGGTGCTGATCTCCAGACAACGGCTCAACCGCAGCACATCATAAGGATATAGAAACAAGTTCAGATTACGACAGCACTGATTGAAACAGGCCAGACCCGAATGGCATTGGAAGTTAAATGTCTCTTCCGACGCCAATCGCCGGCCGGGAAGTTGATCGATCTTCGTTTCTTCAATCCGTTTCATTGTCTCTTTTTCGAGTCTTAGGGTTCGCGCAAAAATAAATTTGCATTTTTAGGCGAGCCCTTAAACAAAGGTGTCATTGACGATAATTTCAGCCACCGTCATTTTAATCTTTTGACGGTAATTGAGCTTTTCCCGCAAACGATGCTCCAGGTCGGCCATGGCCATATACAGCGGCGTTCGATCCAGCGTCGCGGCGGCGCCTCGACCGCACTGACGATAAAAATCATCACAGCCCGGACCGGTCCGGGGCTGTCCATCGGGTCGACGCAACGCATGCGGAATACCATGCAGCCTGCAAATCATGGGTCGCTGCTCATACAGCACGCAGCGCTCCTTTTCATTGAGAGGACACATGACGCTGATGGATTCCTGGCGTCGTTGCCGTTCGGTTATCTTTTTAATTACCGCCTCGGCAGCCGCTCGAATCCGCCGCCTTCGATCCACGGGCAGAGCACGCAGTCCGGAGTGTATGGAAAGCACTTCGACCAAGGTGTGGTGATAAAAGTGTGTCCGGCAGCAGTTGTCCTGACAGCCCTTGCAGACGAATCCTGATTGTTCTGCGCCATGCGCATATGCCTGGTCTATATGTTGGAACAACCGGGTCACCGAATCCTGCATATCGGAAGGTAGCATCATGAAGCGCGTCACTAGAAATTGGGCGATGGAAAAAAGGTGCGGGAATAGAGCGACAAGGCATAACGGTCGGTCATGCAGGCGAGCAAATCACAGACCAGCCGAGGTTTGGAGGCACCGTTGGAATCGAGGGCAGGAAGGCGCATCTTGTCCAGTTCCTCGTTGAGCAGCGCTTCATTTTCACACAAATGCGCAAACAGTTCGGACATGATTTTCTTTGCTTTAACGAACTCGTTATGCACTTTGGATGAACGATAGACATTGTCGTAGAGAAATTGCCGCAGCATGGTCATGGCACCAAACACCTTTTCGCTCATATCCAGTTTAATCTGCCCATCACAAGGCTGGCTATGAGTGATCAGGTCTGTCATCATGGTGTTGGCGCGTTCGTCATGGGTACTGCCGAGAACTCTCAGACACTGAAGCGGTATCTGGGCCTCTTTTACGACGCCGCTGCGAATGGCGTCGTCCAGGTCATGGTTCAGATAGGCCATAATATCCGCCACGCGTACAACGCGGCCTTCGACGGTACAGGGAAGTTCCCCTGGATTGTCGGGAATGATCTTGCCGTAGCCTTTTGAGTGCCGTAGAATACCATCCCTGACCTCATAGGTCAGGTTGAGACCTTCACCGGAATTCTCCAATACCTGAACCACACGCAGGCTCTGGGCCTGGTGTGAAAATGCAATGGAAAAAATCTCCCTGAGCACCATCTCGCCGCCATGGCCGAAAGGTGTATGCCCCAGATCGTGCCCTAAGGCGATGGCCTCCGCCAGATCCTCGTTTAAAAACATGGCTCTGGATATGGTTCGCGCAATTTGCGCCACTTCAAGGGTATGGGTCAGCCGGGTGCGATACTCATCCCCCGACGGATTCAAAAAGACCTGGGTTTTTTGTTTTAAGCGGCGAAATGCATTGCTGAACAGGATGCGATCCTTGTCGACCTGGAATGCAGTACGTATGGGACATGGCTTTTCCGGATGGGATCTGCCGCGGGATTTGGCGCTGAGGCATCCATAAGGAGAGATAAAATTGGTTTCCCGCTTTTCAAACTCCTCCCTTAAGGAGTTTGAATCCTTAGATGCGCTATGCGTTATACTAACCGTCATGAGTATCGTTACTCCGGCCCGCTATCCGTTAGTCTGCCGGCAAACGCCATAAAATCGGAAAAGCAGGTTCACAGTACTGGGCTGATATGATAATACATAAATGCCCAAGTTGGATAAAATAACCCATTCTTATGCGGCAGGCAACCTCAATTTTAATAAGAGACGACAGACCGCTTATGAACGGACATCATTTAATATTGGGAGAGTTAACGGATTTTATCAGCGGCCGGACCCTGGACGACACGCTGGATGAACGTCATCGGCAGCAGATCGGCCGCTATCTTGTTCGAACCAAAGGCTATGCTAAATCCAACATAACGTCCCGACATGAATTGAATTTCGAGGTTGACGGTCGATGTGCTCGGCTGCTGATCACCTATACCGTCGCACTTGGCCGGAGAATCGGGATGATCGTGCAATACGGCCCCGGATCCCTCGTCACCCGCCAACGCCCGGCGCTGGCAATATCCCGCCTGGTGGCCGGGTACCAGGTCCCGCTGGTCGTCGTTACCAACGGCGAGCAGGCCGATATTCTTGACGGCGATTCCGGTCGACGGGTGGGCACGCGCCTCGAGGAGATACCGAATCGTGACCAACTGGCGGCAATCTGCAACCAGCATACCTGGACACCTATCTCCGAACAGCGCGCCGAAAAAGAGTCGCGCATCTTGATGGCATTTGAAGTGGACGGCAGTTGTCCCTGCGATGACAGCGTCTGCTCCATCATATAGGCTTTAAGACAATTAATTTGGACCGCGTTATCGGTCGTCGCGGTATCGAAATACAGCTTCCTCCCTCTGGCCTTGCCAAATTAATTGTCTTAAAGCCTATATTTAAAAGATAATTTTTTGGGACGGCATTATCGGTCGTTGTGGTATCGCAATACAGCTTCCTCCCTCTAGCCTTGCCAAATTAATTATCTTAAAGCCTATATTTAAAAAAAACAGAAAGCATTCCAGTGACTGAAAATCATTCCCATTTCATGCAGCATGCCTTGCGCCAGGCACAGCAAGCCTTGGAGGAGGGTGAATTCCCCGTCGGCTGTGTTGTGGTGTACGACCAACAGATTATTGCCACAGGCCGACGCATCGGCACACGCCTGGACACGCCGAGTGAACTTGAGCACGCCGAAATCATCGCATTGCGCCAGCTGGAATCGCTGGGCGGTTCTATCGATCGCGGTCAAATCACACTCTACTCCACACTCGAGCCTTGCCTGATGTGCTTCGGTGCCCTACTGATCAGTGGAATCGGCGCGATCGTCTATGCCTATGAAGATGCCATGGGCGGAGGGACAAGCTGCGACCGAAGCCGGCTGCCGGAGTTGTATCGCGAAAATGGGATTCGCATTATCTCCGGCGTCAACCGCCAAGAGAGCCTTGATTTGTTCAAAGCCTACTTTTCAGACCCTGACATCGATTATTGGCGAGGCAGCTATCTTGCCCGGTATACGTTGGCGCACTGACGGCGCATCGCCTTTAGCAAAGGCCTCGTAAATTTTAGCTCGATTGCTACCATCCAGAACTAAGGGGATAGTGCCGTCAGAGTTTTAAGTTTAAAGTTTTAAGTGTTAAGTTCATGATGCCGACGAAAGCATGATTCTCCGAAACACGATGAAATTGGCATCAAACCTCAATTGGGAATTGACATCCACCATTGGATCTTTGTAAGAGGCACTGGAGGAAGCGGTATGAGATCTGCCGTTTTCCTGCCGGCCATCGCTTCTTGTGCCGGCCGTGGATATTTTTCTCTTGCAATTCTAAAGACCTTTATATAAAGAAGTAAGTTTTAAAACCCAAGATACCGTCGCTACAGGATATTTTCGATATCGGCAGTTCGGCGGCATGTGATTAACCCTATAATCGAGGAGGTGTCGGCATAGCTCATCACAGGTTCGCAAGATACCCACAAGCACCGCTCACCCGGATCAACAACAATATTCGCGCCCGAGAGGTTCGAGTCATCGATCCGGATGGCAATCAAGTTGGCGTCATGCCGGTGTCTGAGGCGCTCTCTGCGGCTGCTGAATTTGGATTGGATTTGGTGGAGGTGTCACCCAATGCAAAACCGCCTGTCTGCAAGATCATGGATTACGGGCGCTTCAAATACGAACAAACAAAAAAGCAGCAAGAGGCCAAGAAGAAACAAACCACCTTTCATCTGAAAGAGATAAAGGTACGCCCCAAGACCGGTGAACACGATTTACAGACGAAACTCGGTCATATTAAGAAATTTCTAGGCCGCAAAGACAAAGTCAAAGTAACGGTGATGTTTCGGGGTCGAGAGATTGCGCTGTCAGCTCGCGGACGTGAATTACTGGCCGAAATTGCTACAGAAGTTGAAGACCTGGCAACCATCGAACAGGAACCAAAATTCGAAGGCAGAACCATGATCATGGTTCTGGCTCCCAAATAGCGAATACCTCGTTCGACAAGCCGAGAAGCAGCATATTTTTTAATGGCGTGAGCTGAAAAGGTCCATAGGCGCTCACGCCATCTGTTTTGCTCTGTGATGATGATGGATTGCATCGAATTGTGATGAGGATGTTCAGGCCGGAAAAGATAGACGTATAGATAGTGTTTTTTGGCAATGCTTGAGGGAGGAAGCTGTATTGCCGTACAGCGACGACCGATAACGCAGACCAAAAACATTCGCTTAACGTCGAACGGTAAAAGGAGAAACAGACAATGCCCAAGATCAAGACCAATCGAGCCGCTGCAAAACGATTCAAGAAAACCGGCAGCGGAAAATATAAGTTTGGCAAATCGCACCACAGCCATATTCTGACTAAAAAAAGCACCAAGCGCAAACGCAGCCTGCGCAAAGCCCAGCTTATTAAAGCCAGCGATATGAAAGAGGTTCGTCGCCTCCTGCCCAATGGATAGTCCGGGCCGGTCAGGATATCGTTCGTTACCGCCACAAGTTATACGGAGATGATAGCGGCAACCGGTGACCGATGACACCGGAAGCGGAATCGATAAAGCTGAAATGCTTGCCGTTTGATTACAAAGGAGATTTCAATGCGTATTAAAAGAGGATATAAAGCGCGCCAACGCCGCAAGAAGGTGTTGAAGCTGGCCAGAGGATACAGAGGCGGCCGTAGCAAGCTCTACCGCACAGCCGCCGATGCAGTCGACAAAGCGTTAATGTATGCATACCGCGATCGGCGCCAACGCAAACGCGATTTTCGGCGATTGTGGATTGCGCGCATCAATGCCGCCGCGCGGATGAACGATTTGTCCTACAGCCGTTTCGTCAATGGCCTGAAAAAGGCCGATGTGACTTTGGACCGTAAAGTGCTGGCCGAGCTAGCCGTGTCCGACCCCGCCGGTTTTGCGCAAATCGCTGCATTGGCCTCACAGAACTTGTCTGCATGACCGAAGTCATGCATTTAGGCTTTTAAGATACCTGTTTTGGCAAGGATAGAGGGCCCAGGCTCTACTATAATAATGTGGCGACCGATAATGCAGTCCAAACTAGTTATATTAAAGCCTATAGCCAGCCTTTGGCGGCCGTCTGCATAACGGCCGCCGGTCATGCCCAAAACGACCAAGTAGAGAATGCAAGTGGACCAGACCATCGATCATATCCAAACAGAGGCCGTCCAAGAGATTGGAGCTGCTGAATCGGTTGAAACCGTTCAAGAGCTGAACATTAAATATCTGGGTCGAAAAGGGACGGTGACTCAGTTTTTACGCAATATTTCCCAATTGCCCCCCGATGAGCGGCCCATTGCGGGTAAAAGAGCCAATCAGGTTAAAAAACAGATCGAGTCTCTCTGCGGCGCAAAACTGGAGAGGTTACAGGGCGAGGCAGACGCCCTTGCGCAGAGTCTCGATGTTTCACTACCTGGTCGCGGTTGTGCCGCCGGAGCCCTGCACCCCATCACCCAGATCAGCAACGAGGTTTGTGATATCTTCACCCACATGGGATTTGTGGTGGTTGAAGGGCCTGAAGTCGAAAGCGACTATTACAACTTTGAAGCGCTCAATTTCCCCAAGAATCACCCGGCCCGAGACATGCAGGACACCTTTTTCGTTTCCGACGATATCGTTCTGCGGACCCATACATCGCCGACTCAGCCGCGTGTGATGGAAAAGCAGCAACCACCGGTGCGGATCATCGCACCCGGAAAAGTGTATCGCTGTGATTCGGATCTAACGCACACCCCCATGTTTCATCAGGTTGAAGGCCTGTTTGTAGATGAAAACGTCTCATTCGGGGATCTGAAGGGGACACTCACCAATTTTGTTCATCAAATGTTTGACCCTCAGACCCGCTTGCGCTTTCGCCCGAGCTTTTTCCCGTTTACCGAGCCGAGCGCCGAAGTTGACATCTTGTGCGTGATCTGCCGCGGTAAGGGTTGCCGGGTCTGCTCACAGACTGGATGGTTGGAGATCCTGGGGGCCGGTATGGTGCACCCGGCTGTATTTGAAAATGTAAACTACGACACATCCCGTTATACCGGATTTGCATTCGGTATGGGAGTCGAACGCATTGCGATGCTGAAATATAGCATCGACGACATACGCAAGTATTTCGACAATGACATTCGGTTCCTGAGTCAATTTTAGGGCAGAGCAAGATCTGGAGTTAACCAACAATGAAAGTAAGTCTGAGCTGGCTTCAATCCTATGTCGAGATCCAAATGGATGTCGAAGCATTGGCCAATATGCTGACCATGGCCGGTTTGGAAGTGGATGCGGTCTATGACCGTTATGATTTCCTTTCCACGGTTCTAGTGGGCCAAATCACATCTATTGTCCCCCATCCCAAAGCCGACAAACTGAAACTGTGCGACGTCCAGGCCGGCGAACAAAGCTATCGGGTGGTCTGCGGCGCGCCCAATGCAGCCACCGGTATACGCGTTCCTCTGGCCCTTCCGGGTACCGGACTGGTCGACGGTACGATCTTGTCCGAAGGAAAGATCAGAGGTGAGATATCGCAAGGGATGCTGTGCAGCGAGGTCGAACTCGGACTTGGATCGGACGGCTCCGGCCTGATGGTGCTGGACAACGCACTAAAAGACGGAATACCGTTGAACGAGGCCCTCGGACTTTCCGATGCGGTGCTGGAAATCGATTTGACTCCGAATCGCCCGGATTGTCTGAGCGTGATAGGCGTTGCGCGCGAAATCGCCGGCTACCAGGGCCAGGCCATCAAACGCCCGGACCTGCAGCTGCCTCAAACAGAGGGCGACATTAACGCTTACACATCGGTCACCATCGAGGCGCCGTTGCACTGCCCGCGCTATACCGCCAGATTGATCGAAGGCCTAAAGGTACAGCCGTCTCCATTCTGGCTTCAGGATCGATTGCTCTCTGTCGGCCTTCGCCCGATCAATAACCTGGTGGACATCACCAATTTTGTCATGATGGAGACCGGCCAGCCGCTGCATGCATTTGATTTCGATCAACTGGCCGAACATCGTATTGTGGTGCGGACAGCCGAGGCCGGCGAGATCTTCACGACCCTGGATGAAAAAGAGCGCACCATGGACGCGGAGACGCTGATGATTTGCGACGGCGAAAAGGCCGTGGGCATCGGTGGTGTCATGGGCGGCATGAATTCAGAAATCGAGAAGACAACGACGCGCGTGCTGCTGGAAAGCGCCTATTTCGATCCGGTCAGCATCCGTAAAACCGCGAAAAGATTAGGCTTGAACACCGATGCCGCTCACCGCTTCGAACGCGGCGTGGATCCGCATGGAACATTGTTCGCCCTGAACCGTGCGGCGGCGCTGATGGCCAGGCTCGGACAGGGTCGGCTAGTCGGCGGCGCCATCGATGTACAATACGATCTGCCGAATCCCAAGGTCATCGATTTGAAGGTGGACGCCGCAAATCGGTTGCTGGGAACCAATCTGGACCAAAAGGC
>JASFGJ010000157.1:0-8226 GCA_050123815.1 Desulfobacteraceae bacterium | reverse complement strand
CTGAGCACGACCGACGGAAATGCCGTGATGGGCCAAGGCGGAGACATTGCCATTGATGGCAGCCGGGTGGAGATCAGCGAAGCTGGTGAGGTTTCGGTAGACGGTGCCGTTGTTGATGTTCTGAGGGTCGTGGATTTTGAGCGGCCGTATCAAATGCGTAAGGTGGGCGGCACCCTCTTCGTGCCGGCTGAATCGTCCGTACGGCCGCAGGCGAGCCAAAACTACCGAATCGCTCAAGGCGCTGTTGAAGCTTCAAATGTAGACGCATTGCGCACCATGACGGAAATGATCGAGTCGTTGCGGGTGTTCGAGTCTTATCAAAAGGCCATCCGAGCGGCCGACGATGCCACGGCCAAAACAGTTAGCGAGGTGGGCCGTGTCGCCTAAAAGATAAATCAAAGGAGGATCAGCAATGATTCGAAGTCTTTGGACCGCCGCATCAGGAATGCAGGCACAAACGTCCAATATCGATGTGATTTCCAACAACCTGGCCAATGTCAACACGTCCGGATTCAAACGCAGCCGCGCTGATTTTCAGGATCTGCTCTATGACACCTTGCGGCCGGCCGGCACCTCTTCCGGCGGGGGCAGCCAAGTGCCTACCGGGATTCAGATCGGTCATGGCACCCGGACGGTCTCGACCCAGAAAATTTTTATGCAAGGTGATTTTCAGAATACGCAAAATGAACTCGATTTGGCCATAGAAGGGCAGGGGTTTTTCCAGATCGTTCAGGCCAACGGCGATATCGCGTACTCGCGGGCCGGTAATTTCAAGATGGACAGCGAAGGTCGAATGGTCTCGCCGGATGGACTGCTGCTTGAACCGGAAATCACGATCCCCCTCGATGCCATTGCCGTTTCGATTGGGAGCGACGGGACGATTTCGGTGCTTCAGGCCGGGCAAGCCGCACCCTCCGAGATCGGTTCGATTGAGCTGGCGCGATTCGTGAATCCGGCAGGTCTGCAAAGCATCGGAAGAAATTTGTTTATTCCTACCGGGGCCTCCGGCGATGCGACCACCGGTACGCCTGGTGAAGATGGCTTCGGAACGCTCGCCCAGGGATTCCTGGAGATGTCCAATGTCAGTGTTGTCGATGAGATGGTCAACATGATCACGGCTCAGCGTGCCTATGAAATCAATTCAAAGGCCATCCAGGCGGCGGACGATATGCTGCAGACAGCCAACAATTTAAAACGGTAGCCCTGATATGAAGCATCGATTCAACCATTTGCAGCTACACGTCGCCGCACTGGCGGCCATTGCCGTTTTCGGATTGGCCCTCGGATTGAGCGGACCCAAAAATGCCTCGGCCGGAGCCGTCACGGAAATAGAGATGAAATCCAGCGCTGAGGTCAGCGGTGTCGATGTGCGGCTGAAAGATGTCTCCACACTCTCGCATGGGCAAGAGGGGATGAGTGCAAGATTGGGCCGGATCAAAGTGAGCAAAGCGCCGTTGCCGGGCAAATCGAGGTGGGTGACCGCCAAACAGGTACAGATTGGATTGACGCGCTCCGGTGTGGATGCGTCTTTATATCGGATCGTGAGCAGCGGTCCTACCAGGGTGAAGCGCCGAGCCTTGCAAGTGAAAGCCCAACGCATCTGCGATGCCGTTAAGCGCTACATTCTGGCAAACTCTCCCTGGCGCTCGGATCAAATGAAAATCAAGCCGATCAAGTATTCTCAAGATTTGACGGTTGTGGACGGGCGGCTGTCGTTTCAGGTCAAGTCACCCAAACATAGCGATTGGCTTGGATCGATTCCATTTTTTGTATTTGTATATGTCGACGGACAGATTGCCAAAAAAGTGACGGTGCCGGTAACGATAGATGTCTGGAGCGATGTGGCCCTGGCGGCGATTCCGCTTGGAAAATACCAAATCATCGAATCGAAACATATACGGATTAAAAAAATGAATTTGGCACGGGTGCCCGAAAATGCAGTGCTGCATATCGAACAGGCCGTTGGATCGCGGACCAACCGCAATATTGCCGTAAACAGCATCCTGCGAAGCGATCAGCTTGAACTGCCGCCGGTGGTCAAGCGTGGGGATGTGGTGCAGGTGGTCGCCGAATCCAATTCCATGAAGATCTCCGTCAAGGCTCGGGCCAAAGAAAGCGGCGCCAAAGGCAAAACAATACGGGTGCAGAACCTGCGATCCAAAAAAACCATCTACGCGCAAGTGGTGGACAGCCAGACCGTCCAGGTGGAATTTTAAAAGGAGATGCCATGCGAAATGCATTGCTTCAGATGAATCGAGTGAAAAATCCAGCCCTGTTGCTTGCATTGATCATGCTTGCCGGTTGCTCAAGCTCAACAACCACCCGAAACACCAACGGTGCAGGCATCCCCGCGCCGGTGATGAATCAGCCAGTGCGAATGCAGGGGCAGGGACCCAGCGATGATTTCGTGCCGACACAAGGGTCTTTATGGGTGGAGCAGGGCGGCCTGAGTGAGATGTTTATCAACCAGAAGGCGCGGCGGGTCGGTGATATCGTGACCATCAAAATCGTCGAGACGGCCAGCGCCACAAATCAGGCCAGCACCGCCACCGACCGAAAAAACGATATGTCCATCGGCTTGACCAACTTTTTCGGCTTCGAAAACAGGTATACACCGACAAGCAGTTTTTTCAATCCTTTCTCGTCGCTTACAGCCGGCTATGACAGCGAGTTCGAGGGAGCCGGTGCAACAAAGCGCAGCGGCGCCCTCGAGGCATTTATTACAGCGCGGATCGTTCAACAATTGCCCAATGGCAATGTGATTATCGAAGGCAATCGGGAAGTTCGCGTCAACAACGAGAACCAGATTATCACCCTGACTGGCATGGTGCGCCCCAGAGATATCTCATCGGACAATGTTATCCTGTCCACATACATCGCCGATGCACGAATCGCCTATAGTGGAAGCGGTATTGTCAACGATCGCCAGAAGCCGGGTTGGCTGAGCCGCATTTTGGATGTAATTTGGCCCTTTTAAATAAAAAAATGATCGATAGAGGACTGGTATGATTGCCATCGGCAGATATATCGCAAAAAGCGCGGCTGTTGTTGTGGCCTGGTCATTGATACTCACCGCAAGTGCGATAGCGGATCGCATCAAGGATATGGCCGACATCAAGGGCGTGCGCAACAATCAACTGATCGGGTATGGTCTCGTCGTGGGATTGGATGGGACCGGCGATGGCAAGAAATCGCTCTTTACGATCCAGTCCATGGTGAGCATGCTGGAAAAGATGGGGATCACCATCAATGCGAAGGATATCCAGGTGAACAATGTGGCAGCGGTGATGATCACTGCTGAACTGCCCGCATTTGCCAAGGCCGGCAACCGGATCGATGCCCTGGTCAGTTCCATTGGAGATGCCAAAAATCTGCAAGGGGGCACCCTGCTGCTGACACCGTTAAAAGCCGCGAATGGAAAAATCTATGCCGTTGCGCAAGGGCCGGTCAACACGGGCGGTTTTTCGGCCAGTGGCGCCAGTGGGAGTGTCCAAAAAAACTTTCCAACCGTGGGACGTGTTATCGGCGGCGCGATTGTTGAGCGTGAAGTCAATGTAGCATTTAACGACCGTCGCAGCCTGACTTTGAGTTTGCATCATCCGGACTTTACCACGGCCATGCGGATGAAAAACGCCATCAACGGGTTGTTTTACGATGCCATTGCGGTCGCTCCGGATGCTGGGACGGTCGAGGTCAAAATCCCGACATCCTATGTGGGCAATATCGTGGGACTGGTGGCCATGATTGAAAAATTGGAAGTGCGCCCGGATAGCATCGCTCGTGTTGTCATCAACGAACGCACCGGAACGGTGGTCATGGGTGAAAATGTACGTATCGCGACAATTGCCATTGCTCACGGAAACTTGAGCGTGGTGATCAAAGAATCTCCGCAAGTCTCGCAACCGCTGCCGTTTTCCGAAGGGGGTGAGACGGTTGTCACTCCGGATAGCGAAATTGCCGTTCAAGAAGGCGGTAACCAGTTGGTATTAATGGAAGCCGGAGCGAGCATCGGCGAGGTTGTCGGTGCGTTGAACGCGCTGGGTGTGTCACCGCGCGATTTGATTGCCATCTTTCAGGCAATCAAGGCAGCCGGGGCCTTGAAAGCCGAACTGGAGGTTATCTAATGCCTGTGCCCATCGGAAAGTTCGGTAACTTTATGCAACCCAATTCGATTCCGACGGCCAAAACTGACGACGGTCAAGGACTGGAACGACAGAAAGCGTTGAAAAATGCATGCCGTGATTTTGAATCGCTGTTTGTCGACTATCTGCTCAAACAGATGCGCCGGACGGTTCCCCAGGATGGATTGTTCGGGGGGGGACAAGCGGAAAAGATGTATACCTCCATGATGGATAGCGAGGTCGCCAAGGAAATTTCACGGCAGCGCGGGCTTGGCCTGGCACCCATGATGTACCAGCAGATGATGGCTGCGATAAATGAGACCACAACAAAAAAATAAAGTATTTTTTGAAATGTCCGATGACAGTTACAAGTGGTCTCAAAGCGAATACCGCAATTTGGATGCATTGGGAGATTATGATGGATATTATCGCGGCACCCGGTGCCGGATGCGGATGGGGCTCAGCATTAAAGGAGGATCATCATGAAAGTAAATGGCGAAAATCCGTCCATTGCTTCGGTTTTCTATCAGAACCAGGTATCAGCTGCAACATCGCGGACGGGGCGCAAATCGGGACATTCGGTAACAGGTGTTGCCGATGACAAGGTCCAACTCTCCGCCCAGGCCAGGGAGGTGCAGGAAGCCGCCAACGCCCTGGCCAAGCTGCCTGATGTGCGTGAGGAAAAAGTACAGCAGGTAAAGATGGCGGTTGAAAGTGGAACATATAAAGTCGTCGGCAATAAAGTTGCCATGGATATGTTAAGGGAGACGTTTGAAAACAACATGGCGCTCAGCCAAATTGACATGCACGTCTGATAAACAGGAAAGGCGGTCGTTCAGTGAAACCGAAAACCAGGGAACTCATTGATATTCTTGAGCAGGAGCACCAGCTCTATGAAAGCCTGTTAGACCGCCTGCAGCGCGAAAAAGCCGTCATGCTTGGCTCCCAGGCCCGGCAATTGACGCGGTTGACAGAGGAAAAACAGGCGTTGTCAGCGCGATTGGCAACGCTCGAAACCCGACGGCAGTCGGTCCTCAATCGAATTGCCGGCGAGCTGAATCTGCCGGCAGGTCAGCTAACCTTGAGAATGATCGCCCGTCATGCCGATAGTATGACTGCCGAACGTATTGTGCAAGTGCGTCAAGCGCTGATCGATGTGACGCGAGCGGTAAGAGAAGCAAACGAAGAGAGCCGATGTCTGGTGCAGCATTGCCTGGGATTGGTTCAAGGCTCTCTCTCCTTTTTAAGGCAATTGATTAGTCCGCCACCGGTTTACGGAGCATCGGGCGGTATTGTCGCCAATGCCCAAAACGGGCATTTCATGTCCGGACAATATTAGGGCAGAGAAAGGCGGTAAAAGATGGCCAATATTTTCGGTTTAATGAATATCGCACAATCGTCGCTGTATACACAGCAAAAGGCGATTGATGTCACGGGCAACAACATTGCCAATGTCAATACACCGGGTTATACACGACAGCGGTTGAATCTTGTTCAGGACCGGCCCAACATCTCCGGCAATCACTTGCTGGGAACGGGGGTAACCAGCGAAAAAGGCATCCAGCGCTTTTACGATCAATTTCTCAACGGGCAGCTCAATACGCAAAACGAGGGGCTGGGGCGTTGGGAAGCGCAGCAGGACGCCCTCCAAAAAATCGAATTGATGTTTGACGAGGTTTCCGGATTTGGGCTGAGCAATGCCATGAGCGAATACTGGAATGCCTGGCAGGATGTTGCCAACCATCCAGCTGGGGTCGTCGAGCGGACCAGCCTCGTATCGGCCGGGCAGTATATGGCCGAGACGTTCAACCACGTCAGCGAAAGCTTGAGCTCACTTCGGGAAGAGATCGATCTGCATGTCGACAGCATCGTTGACGATATCAATACCATGGCCCAACAGATCGCCGATTTGAACCATAAGATCTCACTGCAGGAAATCGACGGCCACAATGCCAATACCCTGCGGGATGAGCGGGACCAGCTGGTGTTCGAGCTGTCCAAGATGATTGAAGTTCAAAGTTTTGAGGATGGCGATGGCAACATCAGTGTATCGGTCGGCAGCGGCCGTCCCCTGGTGGAGGGTACGTCAACCTGGACGCTTTTGACCGCAGACAATGGCGGCGTGCAGAATGTGATGTGGCAGGACAGCAGCGGCGCGACCGTCGACATTACAAACCAGATCGACAGTGGTGAATTGAAGGGCTGGATCGAATCGCGAGACGTCATGCTGGCCGACTACGCCAATCAGCTCGACAACCTTGCCAATACAGTCATCACCGAGGTCAATGCGCTGCACTCCACTGGAACGACACTGGATGGCGTCACGACGACGGGTGTCGATTTTTTCAGCGGCAGCAATGCCGGCACCATCTCCGTCAACGCCAATATCGTGGCAAACACCGATCTGATTGCCGCCGCCGGCGCCGCCGGATCGATCCCCGGTGACAACAGCAATGCCATCAGCATTGCCAATCTGCAAAGCGACAGCACGCTGATGCCCGGCAACAGCACCTTCGATGGCTATTACAACGCTTTGGTCGGGGCCATCGGCAGTGATGTCCAGGCGGCAGGCTATAATTACGACCATCAAACGACCATGGTGCACAGCCTCGAAAATTACCGGCAGGAAATTTCCGGTGTGTCACTGGATGAGGAGATGGTCAATCTGATCCAGCACCAGCATGCGTACAATGCCGCCGCCAAAATGATCAATGCGGCGGACGAGATGTTGAGCGCCTTAATGGGGATCCTCAACTAGACCCTAAACCATCGACGCTTTTACCTGAGGAGGGTATGCGATGCGAATCAGCAATGCCATGATGGCCGCCAATATCAAGGCCAGTCTTTTCAAACAGAATGGCCAGATGTACAAAACCCAAGAGATGATCGTCTCTGGAAAACGCATTAATCGCCCCTCGGACGATCCCATCGGCATGAGCAGCGTCATGGGATACCGCAGCTCCATCTCCAGCCTGGACCAATACAGCGAAAATATTTCTCAGGCAAAAATCCGCATTGATACGGCGGAGAACGCTCTGGAGATCGTAACGGAATTGCTGCGCGACGCAAAGAATATCGCTTTTGATCCCGATCCCGACATGCGCCTCAATCTGGCCCAGGATGTGGCGTCCATTCGCGATCAGGTCCTTCAAATATCCAATTACCAGCTCAATGGCGAATACTTGTTCGCAGGCGACCTGACCGATACCGCACCGTTTGACGCCGCGGGTGTTTATAACGGAGACAATGGCAATGCTGAATACATGATCGGTGAAAATGCGCAGGTCGATATTGCTGCCGACGGCAGCGCCATCTTCCAGGGCGCATCCGATATATTTGCCGTACTCGATACCCTGGAAACGGAGCTGATTGCCGGAAACCCCACAGGGATCACCAACCAGATCACACCCCTCGAGAATGCCATCGACAACATCAATACCATCCGGGCCCAAAACGCTGGAGACTATAAGCGCCTTGAGGCGACGGAGAATCACTACGCCTATTTCAAATTGAATATGCAAGAACTGATGTCCCGCACCGAAGATGCCGACCTGGCCGCCGCCATCGTCGATTTTCAAGCCCAGCAGACGGCTTACGAGAGCACCCTGGCCACATCATCCATGATCATGCAAAAGAGTTTGATCGATTTTATCCGTTAAGGGCACAGGCAAGAGATAATTCCCCCGGATTGCGCAAAACAACGCGATTTGGGTTCGTTTGCAAGGCACATCCGCTGGTGCACATCGGGATTATGTGCCGGTGGATGTAACGCCGCAGACGGGCGCAAAGACAAGCTGGGTGGAGGAATTGTTTCTTGCCCGCGAACTAGAATTCCCTGACCTTGCCCGGATTGGGCAGATTGCTGAGAATGATTTCCACTCGGCGGTTTTTCTGCCGTCCCTCGGATGTATCGTTGGTGTCGATGGGCCGGTATTCGCCAAAACCCATGGTGGAGATGCGCTGTGGATTGATCTTGGAGTGGGAGATGATGTATTCGGCCACCGCCGACGCGCGCGCGGTGGACAATCTTAGGTTGGTACGATAGGGGCCGCTGCGGATGGGGACATTGTCGGTGTGCCCGGCAATGATGATATCGTTGGCGTTG
>JASFGJ010000156.1:0-8235 GCA_050123815.1 Desulfobacteraceae bacterium | reverse complement strand
CCCGTTGAAGTTTATAAAAGATGCCTTCCGGGCTGTCTACCCGGTGATATTGCAGATCGAGCACCTTCAATAACGGGTGATCCCAGGAACTGCTGCGTGCCCTTCTATACCGGTTGAGCAGCCACAACTTCAACACCCAGTCCAGCTTTTGGCTCAGATGGGCCGGGTCGTCTTCGATATCAAAATCGGGGGACAATTTCAGCTGCTCCAGGCCATCGAGGACATCGGCCCAGGAGGCCAGGATCGTGTCATACTCTGGGATGGCTGCCGCGCCGGCGGTACCCGCAAACGCCCCGGCGCATTCCAGAAGCTGACGCTGAATTTGAATCGCCGTCAAGCGACGGCCGTTGTCCAATTCTACGGCGGCGTCATACTTGCGTGATATGCGCCTCAGGGCGTCGACGGGATCCCTGAGCGTCCATGCCTGATCGATGAATCGGTCCTCGATCATTTGCAGCACGATCTGGGTGGCCCCCAGCTTTACGAATCCCGCCACCTCGCACATATTGGCATCGCCTAAAATCAAGTGCAGGCGCCGGAATCGCTTTGCATCGGCATGGTGCTCCGCACGGGTATTGATGATGGGGCGTACATGGGTTGTTTCCAAACCAAACAGGTTTTCAATAAAATCGGCTCGCTGCGAAATCTGGTAGCTCTCGCTGCGGCATTGCTCGGCCTCGCCTCCGACTTTACCGGCACCGGCGAAGACCTGTCGGGTCACCAGAAACGGAATCAATATCTGGATGGCAGTTCGAGCATCCCCGGCGAAAACGCTTTCATGCCCTTTTGCATCCAGCAGATAGTTTTCATGGCACCCGTAGCTATGTCCTTTATGATCGATGTTATTCTTATATAGCGTCACCTCCACTTCCGGATAGAGCTGTTGTAGTTGGGCAGTCGCCCTGCGCAAAACAACCTCTCCTGCTTTGTCGCAGGCGATAGCCTGCCGAGCGCTGCGACACTCGGCTGTTGAATATTCCGGATGGGCATGATCCGTGTAAAGCCGGGCGCCATTGGGCAGGCCTGCATTGATCAGAAGGTTGTCATCCTCGGAAACCACCTGGCGGGTGACGCTTTTTCGGAACAACCGTCCGCGGATATCCTCATAAGGTGTTTCGTGAGCATAATCCCAGAGCACACGCATTCCGGGCTCGCGCAACCCCACACTGCGGGCGTAAGCATTGATCAGCATGCAGGAGACCTCAAAGGCCGATAAGGCGGGATCTCCCTTGAGCTGGATGGCATACTCCTGCTCGATGCCGATGACTTTAGGAATGCCCATGCTACTGTCCTTGAACTCTTCTGTGCAAAAAAACCATAAACTTAGGGACCTGCGTCAGCCATGCCAGTTTAAAGTTTAAAGTGCACAGTTTAAAGTGAAGGTATTCTGTCTATTAAAAATGGCTGAACCAACACAATATATACCAGTGATACCTATTCGGATGTTTATACATGTTTTTTTATAATCGGTTCCAATCCTCAACTTTGAACTTTAAACTTTACACTTTAAACTATCCTTTCATACATCATCGTCTTTAAATACGCGTAGAACCTTCTTTTAAGTTTTCGGTCCCCGCAAACTTATTTTAATCTGTCCGGTACAGCGACAGTCTTACGCTCCTTTTGCGGCTGATCGAGGGCCGCCCGCTGCTCGTGCAGGGACCGGATGCGGATAACCCGCTCCCCTCCCTTGCCGATGATCCGATACCACTCGGCAGGGTTGGAATTGCTGGGCAGATCCTCATTTTCTTCGAACTCGGTGCGCAGGGCGGTGATAATGTGGTCAAGGCTGATGCCTCTGCGGCCGTGGTCGATAAGCGCTTTAACCGCCAGGTATTTGGCCCGATTGACGATATTTTCAATGATGGCGCCGCTGCACAGATCTTTGGTGTACAGTGTTTTTCGGCTGCCGTCGGCAAAGGTAATTTCAATCAGCTCGTTTTCGGTTTTGAAACCGTAGAGTTCCTCCACAGCCTTGTCGATCATCCATTGAACGGCGTTTTGGGCGTCTCCCAGGGTATCCAAGTGGCGATCCTTTATGGGCAAATCGGCTGTCAGGTATTTGGAGAATATCTCTGCCGCCGCCTGCCGGTCGGGTCTGGGGATACGAATTTTGCGATCCAGGCGGCCGGGCCGTAATATGGCCGGATCGATGAGATCCTCGCGATTCGTGGCGCCGATAACCACCACGTTTTCCAGCGATTGCAGGCCGTCCAATTCAGATAAAAACTGGGGGACGATGGTGGCCTCCATGTCCGAGGAGATTCCCGATCCGCGGACCCGGAACATGGCATCCATCTCGTCGAAAAAGATGACCACTGGTGTCCGGTATGTCGCCTGGTTGCGCGCCCGGGCAAACAGATCGCGGATGGCCTGTTCTGTCGCGCCCACATATTTGTTCAGCAATTCGGGGCCTTTGACGTTCAAAAAATAACTTTCACCTTTTTCACCGGTTTTTTCGCGGATGCTTTTGGCCAGGCTGTTGGCCACGGCCTTGGCCACCAGGGTTTTGCCGCACCCCGGCGGCCCGTACAGCAATATGCCTTTGGGCGGGACGAGACAATGCTCGCGAAAATACTCCGGGTAGATATGGGGCAGTTCGATGGCATCCCGGATCTGTTGGATGGCGTCGGCCAAACCGCCGATGTGGCTGTAGCTGATATCGGGAACCTTTTCCAGAACCAGGCGGTCCACCTGGCTTTTGGGCAACATGCTGTAAACGAACAGGGAGTCGGGATCGTACTCCACGTTGTCCCCGATCACAATGCTGACATTTTTCATCGGCTCTGCACGGGTTACCAGGATGGTTTCGTCACCCACGGTACGCACCAGTAGTTTCTGGTCGCTGAGCACCTGCTCCACGGTGGCCAGACTGCCGCACACCAGTTCGAATCCCCGGCCTTCAATAATATGCAGGTCGTTGTTGAGCAGCAACAGCTCACCCGGTCTAAAACCCTTGCGCAGAGCGTCCTGTTGCAGATTTTTCTGGCGCAATGCGTGAAAGGTGGCCCCCTTGGGTCCGGGGGTGTCATACGCCTCGGGCTCCAGTATCTTGGCCTCATAGAGCCGGCTGTGATGGCGGATGATGGCTGTTTCGCCTTCGGGCGTTCGGCGTCCTTCACGCACAAATACTCCGAACGGCAGGGCGCGCTCTTCCTCCTCGCCGGGAAGTCCCCTGATCTTGCGCAATGTGTCCCTGGATTTATGCAACGCCTCGGCCAATTGAAGACGCTTGTGTTCAGAATCATCAAGGTCCTGTTTCAGTCGGTCGAACTGCTGCGTGGGTGTGGGTGATTTAGGCGCCGCATCATCCGCTTCGGCCACAATGACATCGATTTTCTTCTGCTGGCTGGCGGTGATCCGCTTGCGCGTATCGGACTTTGGCTTCTTTTTCTTGGCGCCCATGACCTTTCCTTTCCCGAGGAGGCATTGAGTGCGTCATCCCGAAATTTAGTTAGTGCCCATCCATAAATACCGTTCTCCTCTCCATCAAGGGAGAGAGAATAAATTTATGGGCACTAGTTAGAGGCGTTTTTTACCCCTGGAGTAATACATCTTGCGCGTCTGCTGATCGAATTCAATCCGATGGGCCAACCACTCCAGCGCCTGTTGACGCTCCCAGCCTTTGTACTGACAGATGAACTCGATGACTCCGCCGCCTACATCGTCACAGGTTTTGCACAAAAAGCTATTTCGGGCGACATTGAAGAACAACGACGGTTCGTTCCGCCCCGAATGCTTTTCGGTTCGAAAACAGATTCCCAGATTCCCTTTGACTTTGAGTCCAAGTTCCACGGCCACCTCGACAATTGCATTGGCCTGCTCGATCTGTCTTATCTCTTTTTCTTCCATAGGCTTCGCTTTAATCTCTCCCGCAAAGTTAGTGCAGCCATCCCTTTTGACTCCGCATCAGTTTAATTTTCGCTTCGATCATCTCCCTATCCGCCGCTGCCGGCGCCGTCTCAAGGTAGCGCTGCAAATCCTTAACGGCGGACACATTATTGCCCATGGCCTCATAAAGCAGACCGCGTTCCTTCAACTCATCGGCGGCTTCCGGATCTGCGGCCAAAATCCACTGCAGCATCTCAAAAAATTGTTGCTCCTGGTTCAATTGGCGGTAGATCCCTTTAAGATTCCTGAGCATGCGCTTGAGAATCATCTTTTTGCCGGCCGGAACTTTCCAGCTGCCATCTGCTGCCGCCTCCGGCCCAAACCCCGCTTCAATCCTATCGCAGCACTCGTTTTCGGTCAGGACCTCTCCCCCATAGAACGGATCGACATACAACGTGCCGGACGTATGCAGCAGACGGACAATAAAATGGCCCGGTAAAGCGATGCCATGCACGGGCAGTCCGGCACGTCGCCCCACCTCGCTGTATACCAGAGACAGGGTGATGGGTATCCCCAATTTACGTTCGATAACACGATTGAGAAAACTGTTTTGAGGATCGTAATAGTTCTCTTGATTTCCCTGGAAGCCTTCTTCATCAAACATGATCCGGTTCAAATTGCCCAGAATCTCTCCGGCGCTCGACGAAGCGTCGAGACGGCTGCGCAGTCGATCCGCCCAGCGATCCAGACGTTCGGTGTATTGGGAACCGATTAAATCCGGAAATGCCGTTTGTGCAATCAGCAGTGCAGCTTCCACCAGATCGATACGATCTTCAGGTCCTTGTACCAAATCGGCGAATTGACCTCGAATATCCTCCAGATGGCGCATATACTGATCTTCCGTTGTAAAGTGCCTTAACATTGCCGGCTGCCAAGCGTCCAAGTGCTTGATAAAAGAGGCCAGCTTCAAGACAACTCCAACAATCTGGCGGCGTTCTTTCCCAACACCTTGTGCTTTTCCTTGGGCGTCAGATAGGAGTTGGTCTGGACCCGTTTGACGATATAGGCCAAACTGACTCCGGCCGCTAACGGCAATGGATAATCGGTGGCAAACAGGACCCGGTCGAATCCGATGGTCTTGCGGATTTCCTGAATCACCTCCTCCCGGTCCAGCAGCCAGTCCACGGCCGCTAAATCAATATAAACATTTGAATGATTCTTGCCCAGTTGGAGGGCGTCAAAAAGCCAGATCCCCGGTATCTCGGTACTGTAAGCACCGGAATGGGCCAGAACGACAGGCACCTGGGGGTATTTCTTCACCCAAGGTTCCCACAAGCCGGGATGGGAATTCTGACTCAGTTCAAGGATCTCGAACGGTCCCGGTCCACAGCCGGTGTGCGAGAGGATAATAGATCCGGTCAACATGCAATACTCGAAGACCGTGGGCATGTGTTCGTTTTCGGCCGGGTTGAAGAATTGTGAATGGGGAAGAAATTTAAGACCCCTGAGGTTAAGGCCCTGGATCTCGTCCAGCGTGCGCAGAACATAGTCCCGATCCTTGCTGAGGTTCACCGACCCGAACCCGATTAACGTGTCGGGATAGTCCTGGACCCAATCGGCCACGTCCCGATTGGTGACGTGGGTGGGCGAGTAGAGACTCTTTTGAATATGCTTGAGCAAAGACTCAAACCCCCTTTGGCCGGATGAATTGGATTGGTCGTAAGCCTTTTTAATCTGCTCCCGCACCATCGGTCGCTCGACATCCGCCGGATCGGTGTCCGTTGCCAGGATGACGCCGTGGGTCACACCGGCCTCGCGCATATCGGCAAAGAATTTAAGATCCGGCGTTTTGGGATGAATGTGAAAATCGACGATGGGAAAAAGGGGAACTTTGAACGGCCGGGAGCGCTCTTGTTCATGCAACTCCGAATCCGACGCCTTGAACGCCCCCTTGCCTCTGGCCAGCCGGTAACCCGGGATGTTCAAGGGACGGTGAAGTGCTTGCAGACCCAGATGGAGTCGATAGCGCAGGCGCCAATCCTCAGCCGTCTTCAAATGCGGCTGCAATGACCGGATCAATGCTTCCTGGTCTTGAGGATCACGGATTCGAAACAGCTGTCGAACCGTACGCCAACGCACCTCCGGAGGATCATTGAGCAGGGCTTCCACAATGGCCTCTTTATCCGGAAGCGACGGAAAACCAATATAAATCTCTTGTTGTTGCATTTTGTCTCCGATTGAGGAGCTGCGATATCCGATCGATGGCCCGGATTATCGGGGACCTGTAAATTGTTTGGATAATATAATCCAGGCCATCAAATCGGACATTATATGCCAGCAAATTATGCCGTGACGCTTCAGAATGGCAGCGAACCTGCCGCCATGAGCCAGAAGGCCGGGATCCAAAGGCCGACCGGAACCCAGATAATCAGCGACCAGGCCACGACCCCTGGGCCCAGTTTTCCGTGAAAGGCCAACCAGACCTCAAAAGTCAGCACGGCATAGCCCAGGCAGGCCAGTGCCAGGTACATGCTCTTGCCGACAAGTTGCGAGCCGTCCGCGAGCACCGGGCCGCCCGTGAAAAAAAGAAGCATGTAAATCGTAGAGATCAAAGCCACTGTGAGGCTCACATTGCCCACCGAACGCAAATCTTCCAATCCGGTCAGCAACGCATAGGAGACGCAGCAGTAAAGTATGCCGTGGGCAAAAAGCAGCCCCCCCGTAAACGCATCCTTGAATAACGCGGTCTGGATAATCGCCCCCAGAACCACCACCGCACCGACAATGCCGGTTGCTACACCGGTACCCTTGGCCTCCCCTTTTCCCAGGTTCAGCAAGGCCACCGGCAGCCACATAATTGCAATCAATACCAATAAAGCCGTGGTCATTCGTTCCTCCTTCCGATTCGCATAAACAATTTTACATCAACCCTTGATAGAAACGTTAAATGTGTACAAAACCCTTGCCGATGCATGAATTACCAACCCCCTTTATATTTAGATTAACCTCCGATGCGCGACATGCCGCGTTGTGCGCGCCGATTAAATTGCAGATCAGGTGCGCAGCGATTGATCTTGGCCCCGACCGCCGTTTGAATCAGATCAATCAACACATCCTGGTCGCAGCCCGACCGCAATGGGTTTCTGATGTCGATTTCCTCGTCCCTGAGCAGACAGGGACGCAGTTTTCCTTCCGGTGTCAGTCGCAAGCGGTTGCATCGATGACAAAAGTGATGGCTTACGGCACCAATAAGACCGACTTCCCCCCGGCTGGTCCCCAGCCGGTATCGTACGGCCGGGCCGTCGGATGCACGTGGGCTCAGGGGATACAGCTCCATCACCTGCTCGAGGCGCCCCCGTATCTCATCGATGGAAACCAACTTGTCTTCACCCCACCGCTGCCCGCAGCCGATGGGCATGAACTCGATAAAACGCACCGCCAGTTCCTCCTGGGCGGCCCAACGCCCAAACGCTTCTACTTCATCGTCATTGATCCCGCGAATAACAACCATGTTTATTTTCAAGGGATCCAATCCAACCCTGCGGGCCGCTGCGATCCCCCGCAGCACACGATGAAAGTGATCCCTTCCGGTGATTTTTTGAAACTTTATTGGATTGAGCGTATCCAGACTGATATTGACCCGTTTAAGTCCTGCTGCGTACAGTGACGGCGCCAAATTCTCCAGCAATACACCGTTAGTGGTCAGCACCACCTCTTCAACACCTTTCAACGCAACCATCCTGCGGATCAGTTCGCAAACGCCTTTGCGAACCAGCGGTTCACCTCCGGTGATGCGAAATTTGCGAAACCCCGACCTTACAGCCGCCTGAACAATGGAAAGGATCTCTTCGTAGCGCAGAATCTCGGCATGCGTGAAAAGCTGTACATCGCCATGGGGCATGCAGTAAAAACAGCGCTGGTTGCACCGATCGGTAATGGAGATCCGCATATAATCGACACCGCTGGAACGATCCCTTATTTTGGCCGTCAAAAGCTGCTCCTTCATCACATGTCGTATTGCAGAATTTAACTCAAATGAAGCCCAACATTTTGAGTAACCTAACAATTGGAAATGCAGACTGCAAAAACCACACCATTATTAAAGGCACATCGTTGGTTGAGGGGAGGCAACCGGTTTTTATCAAATAAACTGTTGAGTTAAAACATGCCGGTCAGGTTCGCTGATGATTGCCTGCACCGCTTCCAAGTCCCTATCGAACCGATTTTCGATCCAATTTCACCCCAATTGACCCCAATCCTCGTTAATAGCGGATTTACAAGGGATTACGCTTGCGTCACCCGGGATCGATGGGGCTTTTTTCCCCTTAAAGCTTATGTCCGAGGGCAGGTAGCGAAAACAGATATAAACATAATTACAAGTGGTTATAAAATGCGTCGTCCCGG
>JASFGJ010000155.1:0-8251 GCA_050123815.1 Desulfobacteraceae bacterium | reverse complement strand
CGGGCAGCAGGCCGACGCCTATTTCCACCAGCCCCATGTACAATTCGGCATGGGCCACAATCCGATCCGCCCCCAGGCATACCTCGCAGCCACCGCCAAGGGTCAACCCGTAGGGGGCCGCAACCACAGGAAAACTGGCGTAGCGGGCCCGCTGGATAGACGATTGGGCGCGCTGTAAAAACGCATCGATTTCGTCAAAATCTTTTTTCTGAATCAAGTCCATCATATAGGCCAGATCCGCCCCGGCGGAAAACGCTCCGGGCATGCCGCCGGCCTGGTTTCCGATCACCAGTCCCACACCGTTGGCATCGACATAATCAAGGACCTTGCCCATGAATTCGATGATCTCGTTGTTGAGGGCGTTCATCTTGGTATGGAATTCACAGCAAAAAACGCCGTCGCCCAAATCGATCAGCGAGGCAGACGGGCACGATAGCGCTGTCTTGCCGGCCGCCTTGAGCGCCGCCAGTGAGATGACCGACTCGCTGACCTGTACGGCCTGATAGGATTTGCTGCCAAAATCGTAATAGAGGCGGCGACCGTTTTCGATTTTATAGAACGTATCGCAGCCCGCCTCCAGCATTTGAGCAACGGCTTCGGGCACGTCCAATTTATCCTTGCGCATGCGCTCCACCGTGCGCGCAACACCTAAGGCATCCCAGGTTTCAAAGGGACCCATTTCAAAATTAAATCCCCAGCACATGGCGTTGTCGATCTCCACAATGGTATCGGAGATTTCCGGTATCCGGTTGGCGGCATAAATTAGATTGTCGGCCACGGCGCGCCAGGCAAATTGGGCCCCCTTGTCATCGCCGAAAACGATGGCCTGCATCTTTTCCGGAAGTGTTTTGGCTTTCTTGGCCGCTGCCAGACAGGCAAAATCCGGTTTTTCATATTCGGCATATTCAAAGGTCGTAAGGTCGATGACCTTGCGAACCTTCTTCCACTCCGGCGTGAGATCGGTTTTGTAAAAACCGGCCTGTGTTTTCTTTCCGAGCAGTTTGCGCTCCACCATCTTATGGTAGTAGTCGGGCAGTACGAAATGATCCCGGGCTTCGTCCTCCGGAACCAGATCATAGGTATTGCGGGCCACATGACCCAGTACGTCCAGGCCGACCAGGTCCGAGGTTTTGAACATGGCTGTCTTGGGACGCCCCATGGCCGGCCCGAAAATGGCATCCACCTCCGGTATGGTCAATCCCTGCTCCTGCATGAGTTGCATGGCACGCACCATTCCCTGGACACCGATGCGGTTGCCGACGAAGTTGGGCGTGTCTTTGGCCCATACAATGCCCTTTCCCAGGATGCGTTCACCGAAATCGGCCACAAATTCCAGCACCTCCTTGTCCGTATCGGCGCCGGGGATAATCTCCAAGAGCTTCATGTATCGCACGGGATTGAAAAAGTGGGTGCCCAGAAAATGGCTCTTGAATCCGTCACTAAGGCCTTTGCTCAACGCTTTCAAGGGCAGCCCTGAGGTATTGGTGGAAACAATGGCATCGGGTTTGCGAACGGCATCGATTTTCCGAAACAGCGCCTGCTTGATCTTGACGTTCTCGACGACCACCTCGATGATCCAATCGCATAGGGCCAACTGGTCAAAATCATCCTCCAGGTTGCCGATAGAGACCCGATCCAGATCTTTAGGGTGCATCATCAATGCCGGACTGGAACCCCGCACCGCATCGATTCCGGCCTGTACCATTCGATTGCGTGCCTTTGGATCTTTTTTTTCATCATCGCTCAAGTCAAACGGAACGATGTCCAACAGCGTCGTCTTGATGCCGGCGCTGGCCATCAGCGCAGCAATGCCGCCGCCCATCACACCAGACCCAATGACCGCTGCATGTCTGATTTTGCGAGTCATAACCCCTCCTCCTATAACGGTTGTCGATCCTGGCGGACTGGAACCGCCACGTGGATATTTTGCACGGTACAATTCACTAAACATGAATGAATATTCATTCATCTATCAAAGGGCGACGCTCCCTGTCAAGTACAAATTCAAAATTGCCTGTTTTGCAATTATATGCTGTTTTTATTAACGATAATTAGGTCTAAATTCGGATGTGGGAAATCAGGCAGGTGCTCACCGTATGGAGTGAATGATTATTCATTTTGATCCCCTTTTTGGCCGCCTTTAGAACAGATGCCGCATAACCTTTACAAGCGCCGGCGAGTATGACAATATACTCTTCCTAAAAAACCCGGCCGAGGTCTTTCAAATGAATGACTTCGGCGTTCGCGCAAACAAGGCACACTGATGACAACGATCAACGATATCGTTTTGATTTATATGGAAAGCAGCCCACTGGCTTTCGCCCGCATCGAATCAATCGATCCGGATCACAAGCGCGGCTGGTTTCACGTAAAAATGCTATTGCTTCAAATTCCGTTGCAGGTCGTCACCTGGATCCTGCGGGATGTTTACATTGATGGAGAGATCTTCACAATGGGCGGCAAAGAAATGCGCCTGGAAAAGGTGGTGTGTCCCCAGGAAGAGATAGAGGACGATGTGCCCCCCGAGAAAGATCAGACACCTGCAAACCACGATAAAAACGATTCGGGCACCGAAGCCAAGGTCATATCCCTCACCGATCTTAAAAAGAAGTAAATGCCCAGGCTGGTATTATCGGCCTCGCGCCGTACCGACATCCCCGCATTCTTTTTACCGTGGTTTATGAACGGCATCCGCAGCGGCAGTTTCGATGTGGTCAACCCGTACACGCGCGCCGTGTATCAAGTGCCGGCCTCGGCGGACCAGGTGCATACCATCGTTTTCTGGTCCAAAAACTTCGGTCCATTCCTCGACGGCAATTACGGTGAACAACTTGTGGCAATGGGCTACAATCTGTTTTTCAATTTTACCATCAACTCGCCGCACAAAGCGTTGGAACCGTGCGTGCCGGCTTTGGAAAAGCGATTGGATCAGCTCGAACAGCTGGCACGACGCTTCGGTGCGGAAGCGATTCAGTGGCGATTCGACCCGGTTTGCATCTTCCGCAGCACCGCCGGCCGCCGTGCTGACAATCTGGATCAATTTCATCGCATCGCAACTCGTGCATCCGGTCTGGGAGTTGGCGTTTGCATCACGAGTCTCGTCGATCATTACCAAAAGGTGCGAAGACGCTTCAAAAAGCACTCCACGCTCGTACTGCTGGATCCGCCGATGCCGGAAAAAATAGCATTGATTGGCCGGATGGCCGACAGCTTGACGGCTATGCACATGCAACTCCACCTGTGCTGCGAAAAAGAGCTGATGATGAATCTACCTCCTGAAATGCCGGTGAACGCCGCCGCATGCATACCGAATCAGCGACTGATCGACTTGTATGGCCCTGGGATATCGGTGGCCAAAGATAAAGGTCAACGGAGCGCGGCAGGTTGCGGCTGCGGTGTCTCCAAAGACATTGGAAGCTACAGCCTGCACCCATGCCGGCACAACTGCCTCTATTGCTACGCCAATCCCGCTGTCGATCGCGCAGAGTAAATAATGCATATCGGAACCATCAAACTCGACAATCCCACCATATTTGCTCCTCTGGCGGGGATCACAAATCTGCCGTTGCGTCTGATGGCCAAGGAGGCGGGCTGCGCCCTGGTTTGCTCGGAAATGGTCAGCGCCTGCGGGTTGGTATATGGTTCCGAAAAAACATTGGCGCTGCTGGATACTACAGCGGCGGAAAAACCGCTTTCGGTACAAATTTTCGGCAGCGATTGGGCCATTATGGCTGAGGCTGCGTTGCGGGTACAAGCCGCAGGGGCCGATATTGTCGACATCAATTTCGGCTGCTCGGTCCGCAAGATCTTGAAAAGCGGATCCGGCTCCGCCTTGATGCGGGAGCCGGAAAAAGCGGAAATGCTGATCAAAGCAGTACGGCAAGCCATCACGATACCACTGACAATCAAAATGCGCTCCGGTTGGGACGCTTCGGGTGATGAGGCGCTGCGGCTGGCACGCATCGCCCAGGAAAACGGTGTGGATGCGATCACCTTACACCCCCGCACAGCCCGACAAGGCTTCGGTGGCCGGGCGGACTGGTCCCTGATCGGCAAGATCAAACAACAGCTGCGAATTCCTGTCATTGGCAACGGCGATATTGCAACTGCGGCCGATGCAATGGCGATGATGGAACAAACCGGCTGCGACGCAGTGATGGTGGGCCGGGCGGCTATCGGCAATCCATTGCTGTTCGCCCAAATATCGGATCGGATAGCCGGCCGGGAGGCCAGGACCATTACCGACAGGGAGCGCATTGAAATGATGATCCGTTACCTCGAGGCTTCGGTACGATATCTGGGTGAAAAAAAAGCGTGCTATATGATGCGCAGCCGCCTTGGCTGGTTCGTCAAGGGTTTGGAAAAGGCCGGCAGGTTTCGCAATGCGATCCGCAGGGTGGGATCGGAAACAGAGGCAAAAAAGCTCATTGCCGACTATTGTGCCGAGCTGTCGAAACTTTAGAAGTGGGTTCAAAATCTTCAATCGGACCCAAGATCTCCCGCCAAAACCCGGCGGGATAAAAACGCGGGGAAAACACGTTTAACCGCAGGAATACATCGGGTATTTCGAGGATTAAACGTTTTTCCCCAACGCCGAGGTTGGGTTCGAGGGGAGGTTTTGAAACCACTTCTTAGGGTTGCGTCCTATCGTCCTATGGGCATGGCAATATCACCGGCTTGGACCGATCCGTTTTGAAGAACCACGGCGTTTGATCGATGCTCGTCCACCTGTTTGATATCCACCTCGGCAATCTTTTCGCCCGGGAGCACATATTTTCCGCTCTCACCGGCGATAAGTTTATTCCCGCCATAAATAACCAGGCGGTCTCCAACCTGCAACCCCGATGAACGGCCGGCGGCAAGAACGATATGATCGGCATCGGTGCTGATGATCGACGTCTGCCATGGATGGTTTTGCAGCGCTTCGGCGGCCTCTTCTCCAAATTCATTGGCCAGATCCGCCAGTGACTCATCCAAATCTGAAATATGCAACACGGTCCCGGATTGGAGCGCCTCATAGTCTTCCTGGCTGATTTTCAATGATATTTCAGCTACTTCACTCACAAGCTTGGCGCCGCTATGGGTGTCGTACAGATCGAGCACAACCTCGAATTTGACAAAATAGCGATCTTTGCGAAACCAGAATATTCCGGTTTTTTCGGTCACCAGGCGCACATCCAGCAGCGCTGCCGTGGCGATGCCTTGAAAGCCGTCTGTTCGCCAACGAGCAGCGGCGACATCGATCGTATTGCTTTTGAGCAAATCGATGGCTTCTTTGATGGTCTCGTCTTCCCAGGCTTTCAGCAATTTCAAACGCGCCACTTGCCCTTGCAGGGTCGCAGCTACCGATTGTGCAAACAAGCGGGCCGATTCACGTCCCAGTTCTGTTGACGGTGCATGCATCACCCCCAAGCCGACCCGCTTCACATAGCCCTGATCGCTGTGCAGGGCTAATGACTGAGCATCCGCTGTTGCCGCCCGATCCAATCCACCGGAACATCCCCAGCAGACGACGCCCAACGCAAGAAGGGCAAAGGTACTCCACATATAAAATTTCATCCGCTGTTACTCCTTTTCAGCACTGGAGTTGTATTGGGCGGTCACTTCCGAGTCTATCCCGCCGCGGGCCGTAAAAGCACCGTGCACCTCCATCCATTTGGGGCTCAATACGCCAACCAGATCATCCAATATTCGATTCACTACATGCTCGTAAAATATCCCGACATTTCGATATTGCATCAAATAGTATTTCAGAGATTTGAGTTCGACAATCATTTTATCCGGTGTATATCGGATGGTAATGGTGCCGAAGTCCGGCAGGCCGGTCATGGGGCATACCGAGGTAAATTCCGGCTGACGAATGGATATGACGATATCCCGTTTCGAATGGTATCCATATTCGATCGGATCCAGCACGTCTGCACGAACCAGATCTGGTTTTTCAATGGAATATGCAACGGGTTTGTCGGATGAATTACTCATATTATCAGCAAACTCCTTGTAAAAAACTTTGTTAATAAAAAATTTGCGGCGTCGTGTCAAACGATGTTATCAGATATCAAACACGAAACCAGAAACCAGGAACAAAGCTTATGGCCAAACCATCTATGCAGGAGCAGATTCTGAGGGCGAGCAAAGAGATCGCGGTCAAATTCATCGAAGTCGGACGGCTCAGTCCCAGCAGTTTCAATCAAACCTTCAAAGATATTTACCAGACCATTGAATCGACGGTTCGGCTCGAGGAGTCGGATCAAACGGATCAAGAGCCATAGATGCCTATCGCTTCTCAGTACCCTACTGCCGCCGGCCAGATGTAGTAGAACCCTGCTTCCTGCACCGCGCTCAAGGCGCTCAAGGCCGATGATTGAATACCGTTTGCAGCGAGCTGACGAACGGCCGGATTGTAGATATTGTCGTCCTCGGTTTTATAGCGGCGATAGGTCACGACTTTGGCGTCCGGACTAAGGCCTGCCAAAGATTTTGCTTTTTCGACAGCATCTGTCAGATATCCGATTTGGTCAATCAGACCGACCTGTTGCGCCTCGCTAGCCAGAAAAACACGTGCGGATGCAATGCGTTGCCGTTGGTCTGCCGATAGGGTTCGGTGCTCCAGAACAAGATTGATAAAGCGCTGTGCCATCTGATCGGTCAATGCCTGAAAAATCGCTTTATCGGCTTCCGTCGGTGCCCGAAACGGTGAGCCCATATCTTTAAGCTCTCCGGACTTGCTGACATGCAGGGCCAGGCCCAATTTTTCCATGAATCCGCTCACACCGGGCCGGGAAAAAATAACGCCAATGGAGCCCGTTATGGTGGTGGGGTGTGCCATGATCCAATCGGCCGGCAGCGAGAGATAGTAGCCGCCCGAGGCGGCCACGTTCATCATGGCCACGACCAGCTTGATGCCGGATCGTTCTTTATAGGATCGAATCTCATGATACAGAATATCGCTGGCGGTAACGGTGCCTCCCGGCGAATTGACTTTCATCAACACCGCCTTGATCAGCGGATCTTGTTCCGCCCGCTTCAATTGGGAGATGACTTCCTGAACCATGCTGGGATGCGTCCGCAACAATTTCTCCTTGGGCTGATCCGAAATGGTTCCCTGGATGGACAGGACCAATATTTTTTCGTCTCCGGTTCCTTCCAAGGTCACCTCTTTCAAGGGACCGGCTTCGGGAAAGAGATTTATATTTGGCAATGAACAACCAACCATTGCCATCACCACCACAAGGATCATCAATGGCATCCAAGTTCTCATGGGTATTCCTCCATTTTTTTTCTAGTGCGCCTGCGCCCAGTTCTTACCCCACGCAACATTCACTTTCAACGGTACTTTAAGCGTCCATACCTGTTCCATAATCTCAGGCGCCAGGCACTTCATCGTCTCCAGTTCTTCATCAGGCACTTCAAAAACAATTTCATCATGGACCGACAACAGCATCACGGTTTGCATCTGCTTCCGTGCCAACGCTTCAGCCATTTGAATCATGGCCACCTTGATCAGGTCGGCGGCAGTGCCTTGAATTGGGGTATTGATAGCGGTGCGCTCGGCGAACTGTCTCACATTGACATTACGACTGGTGATATCCGGTAGCAGTCGCAAGCGTCCCAGAAGCGTGCTGGTCCGCCGGGTTTGCCGCGCCAGCTCAATGGTCTGCTCCATATAACGTTTTATCCCACTATAGCGCGCAAAGTATTGATCAATGTAGGTCTTGGCCATTTTGGGTGTAATGCCCAGTTCTCTCGACAGGCCATAGGCGCTCATGCCGTACATGATACCAAAGTTGATGGCCTTGGCCTGCCGGCGCAGCTCATCGGTGACATCGTCCGGCGGCAGCGCAAACACTTCACTGGCCGTGCGACGGTGAATATCTTCATCTTTTTCAAAGGATTCGATTAGAATTGGATCGTCTGCATAGTGTGCCAGCAAACGCAGTTCAATTTGAGAATAGTCCGCCGACATGAGCCAACGCCCCTCCGGTGCGACAAACGCTTCACGGATCTCACGTCCCTCGGCAGTACGGATGGGAATGTTCTGCAAATTTGGATCGCTGCTGCTCAGGCGGCCGGTAGCGGCCACGGTCTGGTTATACGAGGTATGAATGCGGCCGGATGTTTGATTCACCTGGTCCAGCAGCGCATCGACATAGGTTGATTTGAGCTTTGCCAGGGATCGGTGCCGCAGGATGAAAGCGGGTATCTCATGTTTTTCGGCCAGCTTGGTCAATACCTCTACGTCTGTGGAATA